>CAZREC010000029.1:0-27381 GCA_964599025.1 uncultured Muribaculaceae bacterium
CAGCTAAAACTACAACAAATAGGGCAACTATTTTCTGGATACAAAAGTAAAAGGCGGAAATTGATAGTTTACGAGTACGTAACAGCTGCCAATTTCCGCTCTAATTTTTCTTTACACTCCGCTCCTTAAGTGGGTGCCCAAATCCTCCAGGCAAGTATCTTCAAACCCTGCCCCTTATCCTTTTTGGGTACACAATGTGGTCTCCATGTAGCCCCAAGTTTGCAGCTGATTATAAAAGCATGTGGAGGCAAATTTTGCCGACACATTGGTTGTGATATACATGCAATGAAAAAATTCCCTCCTAAATGAAACAGGAGATCCGGTTTATTACCAGAAAAATGAGTACCAGCAGGAAGCCTACTCTCTTTTTCGCGGGCTTTTCGGGAGAGCTTACATATTCCAGAACTAGAACTGAAACCGGGATTGCTATGATTTGTGTGAGTCCCTCGCCTGACTGAGGATAGAATAAAACTATAAGTACACATAGTACCAATAACGATATGAAGCGCGAAAAAGAGTGGGACTTTAGAATTTTATACCTGTTCATATTTTTTAGAGCGTAACTCACTGCAAAAAACAGGTAGACAAACAGCGAAAATGTTACTATTATGTCCGATACACTCTTAAGACTCATAGATGGGTAGTCTATAGATGTAAGGTCACTTATGAATATCTCTATGAAAAATATTGCGTCCTGAAAAAAGAGATACCTGAATGAGAGCATAAATGCAAAGGGTATGATAATTGAACATATTACTATTGCAACTGCTCTCGGAGTTACGACTGCAGATCTGAGCGAGAAGAAGATTATCAGAGGAAACAGTAATGTAATATGAGGATCAAAAAGGGCCGCCAGAGAGATCAGAAAACCTGATATAAACAGCTCCATGTCGCCTTTTTTTGAAAACATTGTATAGTATAGTGACCATACAACAAATAGTGATGCCACGGAGACGCCGGAAAAAAAGATCGATTTTGGAGTGGTTATGGAAAAAATCAGATAGACTATAGGAAAAAGTATGCCTCTCTGCCCTATCATCAGGTTTCTCTCGTTGAAAATATATAATGATATGGATGTCAGTATTATAAAAACTGTTGCCAGTATTATTGAAAGTGTTGGAGATATAGATTCAAGGTCGACAAATCCTATAAGGGCAGGTATCCACCGTTCGCTGTTTTCGACGGGCAGATATATTGCAGAGACAAAATAGAGAACCAGAAACAGTCCCAGAAAAAACGGAGATGTAACAAATTCATATCTTCTTTTTCTCTTCATTTTTTACTGATTTATCCCTTGTATGATAAAAGGTCCGTTCCAATATCCCTGCGAAAGAAAATATCCTTGTAATTTATTCTCTTTACCTGTGAATAGACTGCCTCTCTTGCCTGTGCGATGTTTTCTGCAAGTACTGTAACAGCAAGCACCCTGCCGCCATTGGTCACCACTTTGCCGTCTGCCATTTTTGTTCCTGAGTGGAAAATCATTGTGTCAGCATCTGAATAATTATACAATCCTGAAATCTCATACCCTTTGACAAACTCCTCAGGATAACCTCCCGACACTGTAACAACTGTGAGAGCTGTCTTTGGATTTATCTGAATCTTCTCTTTATTGAGTGTACCATTTCCCAGAGCAATGAAATGGGCCAGAAGGTCGCTGCTGATTCGCGGAAGTACGGCCTCTGTTTCAGGATCACCCATACGGACATTGTATTCAATTACATACGGATCGCCGTTACAATTCATCAAACCAATAAAAATAAATCCTTTATAGGTTATGCCATCGGCCTTAAGTCCGGCAATTGTAGGTTTGACAATTCTTTCCTCAACCTTTTTCATAAAAGCTTCCCCGGCAAAGGGAACCGGAGACACTGCACCCATTCCGCCTGTGTTCAGCCCCATGTCGCCATCGCCTATTCGTTTGTAATCCTTGGCTTCCGGAAGAATCAGATAATTTTCGCCGTCGGTGAGTACGAAAACCGATAATTCGATGCCATTAAGGTACTCCTCTATCACAACTCTGTTGCCTGCAGAACCGAACCTCCCCCCCAGCACAGACCTTAACTCTCTTTTTGCTTCTGCAAGATCATTAAGTATAAGAACCCCCTTGCCCGCAGCAAGACCATCGGCCTTAAGCACATAGGGCGGTGTGAGCGAATCGAGGTAACTATCACCCTCGTCAGTATTTGTAGAATCAAAGCTTTTGAATCCGGCAGTAGGAATTGACCATCTTTGCATAAAGCTCTTTGCAAAATCCTTGCTCCCTTCCAACTGTGCCCCTGAGCTGCCGGGTCCTATAAATATTACATCTTTGAGTTGCGGGTCGTTTTCGAAATAGTCCCTTAATCCATTCACCAGAGGATCCTCAGGACCTACCACAACCATCTGTATGGAATGCTGCAGAACAGCACTTTTAATAAGAGTGAAATCCTTAATGTTTATCTCGATATTGGTTGCAATCTGAGCTATTCCCGGGTTTCCGGGAGCACAATATAATGCCTCCATCAGAGGGCTTTCACTTAATTTCCATGCAAAGGCACTCTCTCTTCCTCCTGAACCAATAATTAAGACTCTCATTTTTTTCCGCAAAAATAACAATAAAAAATTAACTTTGTGGCTTGTAATATAAAGCAATGAATCAATTTTTCAGAATACTCGTACTAGCTGCTTTTGTTGCCATCTCTTGCTCCAGAGAAGTAATAGACGGTGACGACATGCCTAAGATACTTGCAGATATGTATATGACTGACAGGGCCATACTCAGCAATCCTATGAGTATCCGCGGCACCGACAGCTCCAGGGTATATGAATCACTGTTTAATAAATACGGTTATACTACAGAGGACTTTACATACACTTTGGATTATTATCTCCCGAGGCCCACCAAGTTGAAGATCTATTTTACGGAAGCCAAGACAATTCTCGAAAACAGGGAGAAGCAGGTGAATGACAAAATCTCTGCTATAAAACACAGAGATCTATTGCTCGCTCCAATCAGGAGAATAATTGACAATCCCGACTCTCTCAAGGATATTGACTCTTATATAAGGTCTTTGCGATGGATGCTATCGCCTGATAAACATCCTGACTGGCACCTTTTTATGGCTGACAGCATAAAAACAAGATACGAAATGCCAAAGCTTTCAAAATGGTGGATAAACAATCTCTCCATAAAACAAAATTCATTTCTTAAATATGAGAAAAATAGCCGCCCAATATCTCTTCCCCTTGACAAGCCCGCCGATCCTGAGAGGTTATCTCTCCCTGAGCACTGACGGGACAATAGTTGAAATTGGCAAATTGGAGGAGGAGGTTGAGAGCACTGAATTTTATAATGGAATTCTCTGCCCCGGGTTTGTGAACTCTCATTGTCACCTTGAACTCTCACATCTCAAGGGAAGTTTTGAACAGGAGACCGGAATGGCCGGATTCATCCGTCAGATTAACCAGATGAGGAACAATTCAGATCCGGTTGAAAGACAGGCGGTAATGGAGAGGGAGATGCAGCAGATGTATGATAGCGGTGTGTCTGCAATGGCCGATATAAGCAATGGAGACGAAAGTTTCGGAATCAAATCCCTTTCTAAAATCTATACCCGCACGTTTCTTGAAGTCTTTGGAACAGATTCAAATGATGCCTCTGATATAATGAAGCGAGTCCGTGACCTTGCTTGCAGGGCCCGTGATTATGGGATAAATGCCTCCCCTAACCCACACGCCTGCTATTCAATGAGTCCCGAGTTATTGAAGGAGTCAATTGCCGACGCTCTAAAAGAGGGATTCCTCTCTATTCACAGTCAGGAGAGCATGGAAGAGGAGGAGTTTATAATGAAAGGGACAGGTCCGCTTGCCGATGAATACAGAAACAGGGGACTCAGCACACTTCCAGCTCGTGGCATCTCTCCACTGCACTACTTTCTGCAGGTTCTAAAATCTGTAGAGGGGGTTGATCAATCAAAAATAAGAGAACAGATACTTTTGGTTCACAACACATTTGCTAGTGCAGAGAGTATTGACGATGCAATTGAATCTATAGAAAATCTGTACTGGGCAATTTGTCCTTTATCGAATCTTTTCATTCACAGCGCATTGCCAGATCTTACCCTGCTAAGAAAAAAGGGGGCGAACATCACTATTGGTACTGACAGCCTCTCAAGCAATACAGTTTTGTCTATTGTTGAAGAGATTAAGGTTATTCAGAAATATTTTCCGGACATTCCTCTTGAGGAGATTTTAAGGTGGTCATCGCTTAATGGAGCTAAATTTCTTAAACTCGATGACAGGCTCGGATCATTCGAAGTTGGCAAAAGGCCTGGCATAGTTTTGGTTGAAAATATAGACTGGCAAAACATGAAGCTGACAGAGAGAAGCCGGTCTTCGAGATTAATTTGAAAAAATAAAACATAATGTCTACAATACTATTCAATCAGATAATTTTCGGTCCTGTTAAAAGCAGGAGGTTAGGAACATCGCTGGGGGTGAATCTCTCTCCACAATTCGGAAAACTTTGCAGTTTTGACTGTCTCTATTGTGAATGTGGCTTTAATGAAGATGGCAGGAAAGACAATCGCATTCCCACTTTAGAGGAGGTGAAGCTGGCTCTTGAGACAAAACTAAGTGACTATACCAAAAACGTAGGCAAGATAGATACAATTACATTTTCAGGAAACGGTGAGCCTACAATGCATCCTCAGTTTGCTGAGATAATTGATTTTACTCTTGAGATGAGGTCGAAATATGCTCCCGTGGCCAAGGTTTCTGTACTTTCAAACGGCAGTCAGATTGGAAAACAGAATGTTGCCAATGCCCTCCTAAAGGTTGACAATGCAATTCTTAAGATAGACTCTGCATTTGAAGCGACTACAATTCTTATGGACAGACCTCAGTATAAGTATTCTTTGGCTAAACTTGAAGAGAACCTTGTTCCTTTCAAGGGAAAATTCGTTCTGCAGACAATGTTCCTGCGTGGAGAATTTGAGGGTAACGTAATTGACAATACCACTAAAATTGAGGTGGATGCATGGAGGGAGCTTGCAGAAAAGGTGCAGCCAAGGGAGATTATGATATATACCATAGACAGGGATACTCCGGCAAAGAATCTGAGCAAGGTTTCTGTAGATGAGATGAGGCAAATTGCAGGTCCTCTAATGGAAAAGGGTTATAAAGTGACAATTAGCGGATAAAATTAGGTATGAGAATACTTGTTCAGCGTGTTTCAGAGGCTTCCGTAAAGGTAGATGGGAAGTGTATTGGTGCAATATCAAAAGGGTTGCTGGTCTTTGCCGGGTTCGAGGATGACGACAATGACAAGGAGATTGAGTATGTTACTAAGAAAATTGTGAACCTTAGGATATTTGACGACTCCGACGGTGTTATGAACTGTTCTGTTCTGGAAAAAGAGGGCAACATACTGCTTATCAGTCAATTTACCCTTCATGCCCAGACAAGGCGCGGTAACAGGCCGTCATACATAAAGGCTGCGAAACCAGATATTGCAATTCCTCTGTACAAAAAGCTTATTGCTTCGCTTAATTCGGCAATGAACAGAGAGATAGAGACAGGCGAATTTGGAGCTGACATGAAGGTCTCTCTTGTTAATGACGGGCCCGTTACAATATGGATAGATACTAAAGAAGAATGATTATATGGAAACAAATGTAAAAGAGCTTGACAAACCTGAGGTTTATGCAGCCTGTCTTGGTCTGATTGACCTTACAACACTGAATAGCACAGATACTCCGTCTAAGGTGGCTTCAATGATAGAGAAGGTAAATGGGTTTACCTCCCAATATCCAAAATATCCTCCGGTTGCAGCGGTTTGTGTTTACCCCAATTTTGCAGCATTGGTCAGGAAAACTATTAATGACCCCGGTGTTAAAATAGCAGTTGTCGCAGGTGTATTTCCATCTTCGCAAAGCTTTATAGAGATAAAGGTTGCTGAGTGCAAAATGGCTGTTGAACAAGGGGCCGGTGAGGTTGACATTGTTCTTGCACTGAATCACTTTCTTGAGGCGAATTATGAGGCGGCATCTGAGGAGATCCGTCAGATGAAAAAGGCAATAGGCAAGGCTCATCTTAAGGTAATTCTTGAAACAGGTGCACTAAACCCTGAACAGATAGCCAAGGCTTCTGATCTTGCCATTGAGGCAGGGGCAGATTTCATAAAGACCTCTACCGGTAAGCTTGAGCCGGCTGCTACTCCTGAAGCTGCTTATATAATGTGTCAAAGCATTAAGAGATATTACCTGAAAACCGGCAAAAAGGTTGGATTCAAGGCGGCTGGCGGAATTGTCACTCCAGAAGATGCTATTGTCTATTATTCTATTGTAAACGAGGTTCTGGGCCATGAGTGGCTGAATCCGGAACTTTTCAGACTTGGGGCAAGCAGACTGGCAAATAATTTGTTGTCGAAACTCGAAGGTAAAACTATTAACTATTTTTAATAATAAATATGAAAAGATCACTACTAATTATTGTTGCATTGTTGGTAACCCTAAGTGCTTATTCTCAGAATTACAAAAAGGCAATCGGCTTTCGTGCAGGTTCGAGTATTGGGGTAAGTTATAAGGAGTTCATGACGGAGACAGATGCAGCAGAAGCAATTTTTGACATAGATTTCACAGGCAGGAGAAGCACTAAAGTAAAGGCATCGGCATACTATCTCCGTCATTTTGACGTAAATGTAGACGGTCTCTCTCTTTATGCCGGTCCCGGTGCATCTGCGGGAGTGATAATTGAGGGTATCTACCAGAATAATTTTGTTATGTCGCTGGATATTATGGGGGGTGTCGAATATAAGTTTAACAATTTTCCTGTTGTTTTGGCTTGTGACTGGACCCCTAAATATCAGTTTGTGACACTTGCCGGTTTCAGATCAGGAAACTTCGGACTGACGGTACGATACACATTTTAACGGGTAATTATAAATAAATCAATAAATTATGAAAGAATACATTCAAAATAACAGCGAAAGGTTTTTGTCTGAGCTTTTTGAGCTTCTGAGAATTCCGTCGGTCAGCTACATGGTGGTCACCGCACCCGATCTTCAGAAAGCTGCTGAGAAATATGCAGAACTATTACTGGCAGCCGGAGTAGACAGGGCCGAGGTTTATCCTACAACCGGTCATCCGGTTGTTTTTGCCGAGAAGATCATTGACAAGAACAAACCTACCATTCTTGTTTATGCTCACTACGATGTTCAGCCTGCCGACCCGATGAACCTCTGGACCACTCCTCCTTTTGAGCCTGTTGTAAGAGATGGTGCTATATATGCAAGGGGTGCCAATGACGATAAAGGTCAGGGATTCATGCATATAAAGGCTTTTGAATACTTGCTTAAAACTAATCAGCTTAAGTGTAATGTCAAATTTATAATTGATGGTGAGGAGGAGATTGGTTCTCCTAGTCTGCCTGCGTGGGCGGTTGAACATAAGGAGCTGCTTGCCTGTGACGATATTCTGGTTTCGGATACAACTATGATTGATGAGAAGATTCCTTCGCTCAATGTCGGTATGAGGGGACTTGCTTATGTTGAGGTAGAGGTCACCGGCCCTAACAAAGATCTACATTCTGGTCATTATGGCGGTGCCGTTGCCAATCCTATCAACACTCTCTGTTCTATGATTGACAAGCTTATTGATGATAAGGGCAGGGTTACAATCAAAGGTTTTTACGACGATGTTGTTGAACTTAGCAAAGAGGAGAGAGAGATGCTGGGTCGTGCACCTTTTGATATTGACGAGTACAAACACTTCCTTGATATTGATGATGTTAAAGGTGAAGAGGGCTACACTACAATGGAGCGTACCGGCATCAGGCCATGTCTGGATGTAAATGGTATTTGGGGTGGCTACACCGGTGAGGGGGCAAAGACTGTCCTGCCATCGGTTGCCCATGCCAAGATATCTATGCGTCTTGTTCCTAACCAGGATTGCAAGAAGATTGCTGAATTGTTCGAAAAGCATTTCATGAGCCTTGCTCCAAAGGGTGTAAAGGTAAAGGTGATTCCTCATCATGGTGGTCAGGGCTTTCTGTGCCCGATGTCTTCAAATGTTTACAAAGCTGCGGCGCGTGCCGTTAGAGAGGTTTATGGAATTGAGCCTGTTCCGAACAGAGGTGGCGGCAGCATCCCTATTCTGGCAGATCTGCAGCAGTTGCTTGGAGCCAACCCGCTTTTGATGGGTTTCGGTCTTGAGCGTGACGTTATTCATTCGCCTAACGAGAGTTATCTGTTGAGTCAGTTCTATAAGGGAATCGAATCTATAGGTTTGTTTTACAAATACTATACGGAGTAGTTATTAGTGACGCTTTTATTTATTAATGCAGAACATCAGCTCTAGAGCTTTCCAGTTTTCTACGAAAACCTGAGGCTCTTTCGAGGGTGTGCTGCTGCATTAAGTAACTAATCCAGATGTATTCGTAAAAGACTGGGGTTTTCCTGTGAAAAAACAGCTAAACATCAGTCTAAGAGCTTTCCAGTTTTGTTCCAAAACCTGACTGAGCACAACACATCTCCCTCAGCAGCTTTCCAGTTTTGTTCCAAAACCTGAGGCTACTTCGGGAGATGTGTTGTGCTGAACTTTATTGATCTGCCAGTTAAAATAAGATATTGCTGTTTATCAGCTGTTTATATAAATATTTTCTGGAAATTTTAACACACAATATTTTATATATACCTGATTATGTGCAAATTGATAAAACAACTGGCAGATAAAAATTTGTATTGAGAAGGATTCAAAGAACTCAAGAAGGTATGTGTCGGCAAGATTGCCTCCACATGGTTTTATAATCAGCTGCAGATTAGGTGTTTGCTAGCAGCTTTGGCAAAGCAGTTAGTAAGCAAGGCTCCGACCGTGGCACGATAAATGGTATATTGCTATAAATGATTTTATTAACAGATATAATTAACTGAAAAATGTGTCAAAATCTCATGAAAAAATTGTTTTTTACTCTGTGTATAGTTCTGTTATCGTTGAATGTACACGCGGAAACCCATTTGTCCTGTAGTAAAATTGCTACTAAAGATCTTGCGCAAATTGGGAAGATATGGGGATTTTTAAAGTACCATCATCCTTCTGTGACCGCCGGAAGATATGATTGGGATGAGGAGCTCTTCAAATTGATTGATTGCGTGGCAACAAATCCAGACAACCTGACAATGAATTCAATATTAGAAAATTGGATCAACAGTCTTGGACAAGTCAAAACCGTCAGACTGAAAGCAGATTACAAAGAGGTAGAGACCATACTTGCACCAGATAATGAATGGATACATGATACTGTGCAATTAGGTGCAGCATTAAGCGCTAAGCTTATCCAGATTGAGTTGGCAAATCGCCCTAAAAGGTCATTCTACTTTTATGACATTAATAGAGAAGGTATCGCGATCCCTGCTAATGAAAATAGTTACAAGGATGTTGATCTGGATGAAAATTACAGATTGCTCTCTCTGTTTAGGTTCTGGAATATTATTCAATACTTTTACCCATACAGATATGCCATTGGTGAGAGCTGGGAAAATGTACTTACTAAATACATTCCTCAAATGACTAACTCTCAAACAAAGAAAGAATACATTCTCACTTTGATGCGGTTAACTGCAGAGGTTAATGATGCGCATGTTGCAATACGGGAGCAGGACTGGGTGTTTGGGAAGAATTCCCTTCCGTGTGTACTCTCTGTTATTAAAAATAAGGTAATTGTTACAGATTTTTATAACAAAGAGCTGGTTGATAGCAGCGGAATTACTATTGGCGATGAGATATTGGAGCTCGATGGCATACCAGTAAATAAAATAGTTGATGGTCTGATGCCTTATTGTTCAGGAGTAAATATGCCGACAAAATTGAGAATTGCATGCGAGAAACTGGTGCTTACAGACAAGTCGGTTATTTCTTTAAAAGTTGCGAATGAAAAAGGGGTATTCAATAAAGAGGTCACATGTTCCCCTTCTGAAAAGATGAATAGAAAAACAAGATTCCAGGCTAAGAGGGAGCCTGTAAAAATTGAAGATAATATTGCCTATATCTATCAGGGAAGCCTGACCAGTGACGATCTTGATAAAAGATTGCCAGAAATATTGAATACGAAGGGTTTGATTTTGGATTTCAGAAGCTATCCTTTAGATGATGCTATCGGGTATTTACTTGATCATTTGTTAACTGATGTAAAAGTAAAATTTCATCAAACATCCGCTCCTGATGTTATAAGACCTGGCACTTTTTATTTCCAGGAAGAAAATCCAGATCATTTCATCTTCTCTACATTAAAAGAACATAAACCATATTCTGGAAAAATAGTAGTATTAGTGGATGAGTGTACTCAAAGTACTGCAGAATTTTATACTATGATGATCTCTTCTATACCTGGAATCTCTATTTTTGGATCTCAGACAGCCGGTTCAGATGGTCCGGCAATACCGCTTTTGCTCCCCGGTGAAATATTGACTATGTATACAGGCATGGGAATATATTATCCCGATCGGTCAGAAACCCAACGAGTTGGAATTAAACTGACTGAGGAAGTTCTCAGAACAATCGAGGGGATTCGTACAGGTGTTGATCCTTTAGTAAAGAGAGGAAAGGAACTGATTCTTAATTAGAGATTTAATTCTGGGTTTCTACAATAATCAATACCGGATTCGAATTTTCATCGAGGTTTTTCAGTGCGGAAATATAATCAATCAGAATATTATCGTGATATTGCCATTTTGGCCAGAAACTATATTGTAGTTCAGGTATTCTGAAACCTGGGAAATTGCATTTCCCCGTGTGTTTTTCTATTACATACCTTAATTGTTTCCCCATGTTTCTTATATCGGCATATATGTATTTCAAATCTTCGGTTATTCCTGTTACAGAAATTACCTTGTTATGCGCTTCTCCCCCTTCATTTAATGTCTGTTCTGTTATCTTTAAATCTCCAAAATCAAAAGAATATCTGTAAGTCAGAGAATGGTCCTCCGGATTAAGTGTGAATACTGTATCACAGAATTGTTGATGAAATATAAACTTATCCTCAAGTCTGGACAGGCTTTTCAGCTGTGGCCACATTGAAATGTTCTTTGGCTCAAAATGTATTGCATTGTTAAATCTGGCCAATGTATCTCCTTTCATATTCTTGATTATTAGCTTGTTTGGTTCATTACCGAATATAATTATCGGATTAATTATAAAGTTTCCCTCATCGGATACTTCAAATTTCCACCAAAATTTTGCCTGATAAGTTGAACAATACTCTCCTGCGAAATTAAATTCAAGTACCTTTTGTTCATCTGCAATAAATACTTTCTCTTGCTTTTCGTTAACTGCAATATCAAATATATCTAGATATTCCTCTGGCCCGCGGCCATAGTTTCCGATAGAACCTACAAAGGCGCCGTTGCGAAGAAATTGGTAAACTACATTCTTGCTCCAAATAAAAAAATATTCTGAACTCAGAACCAATTTTTGGATGTTCCCTATCAGGCACTCTTTTCTGCTTTCCAGAGGGACAAAGGAGATTCTGGCATTAATATCTGTCAGGGTTAAAGAATCTTTGCAGTTTTCCAAATTTTTGAGCGTTATTCTGCCATCGTATGAATCTTCCTGACTACAAGAGCAAAACAATAATATCCCCAATATGTATGTAATAATCTTCATGATATAAAAATTTCTGACTTTTGTCTTTAATTTCTTGTGAGACGCAATTTTTACGAAGCGATTTGGCATTCAATGAAGATTGATTGAATCAAACGAAAAACCTGCCCTCTATCAGCGACATCTGTTAAATACATTTTCCCATCAATCGATTTCATTTTCAGTTTACTACAATTTGTAGTCAACTCACTTCCTTCCTTAGACGATTTTTAAGTACACCCCAATATTTACGCGGATTGGGACTATCTGTAAAAACTGCTACTATATCCACAATCAAAAAATACCATTTCTCCGACTCATCGATGTGCGGCGCAGATTTTTTTCAGCAAAGGCAACCCCTTGTCTATTAGCACATCGAGTTGATCATCCAGATATACCCAGTAGTTTGTTTCTATGCCGACAATCATTTTTCCGTTGAGGGCGGGCAGGTCGGGCAGATAGTCGTTTTGGAAAACTATATATGCGGGTCTTATCTTCTCATAGATTTTTCTGAACTCATAAATGTCCCCCTCACTTATTATATTATCCGGTAGCGATTTCTGATTGGTGGTTATTGTCAGTTGCCTGTCAATTTCGGTATCGCCAGTCTTTTTGCGATTCCATCTGAATATACCGTCGAGAGCCTCTTTTATATGGATCTTGCAGCTGAACGACGGGTCCATGTTTATTGTTGTATATATGCCGGTAAATGTACTTCCGGAACCTGCCTTTCCGGCGAAAGAGTCGGAAGCAAAAAACCAGAACCCCTTTTCCAGCTCAAACAAAACGAACTTCCTGGACAAGAAGGTATCTGATGCTGACAGTAGTCTTTTAAAGTTGTTGTTTGTTGCGTAGTCATACCCCTTTTTTTGGGCATATTCCGCCAATAGAATCCGTGCGTCCTTTTCTTCTTCCATACCGTCAGGTTTTATAAGTCATTATTTTTGATAAAGTTATAAAACTCTTTCGGGAATACAAAAAAATATTCAGCCCTATGCTTTCATGGCATGTGTTTGATATTCAGGATATTATACCTAATTGAAATTATCTCTAAATCATTGATTATCAGCATTTGGCCATGAAAGCATAGGGCTGGTGCTGTTGTTTTTACTGCGCTTTAGCCACGACGTTCAGGCAGTACTTGCACAGATCTGTGATTTTGTTCCACTCTTTGGCTTTTATTACGTCGGCAGGGAATAGATTTGAGCCCATTCCAACGCAGGTTACGCCGGCTTTGATCCAGGCGGTAAGATTCTCTTCAGTCGGCTCCACTCCGCCGGTCACCATTATCATTGACCACGGCATAGGTGCCATTACAGATTTTATGAATGACGGGCCGCCTATGTTTCCTGCGGGAAAGACCTTGCATAGGTCGCAACCTGCCTCCTGTGCAAATCCGATTTCTGTAACCGTACCGCAACCTGGGGAGTATGGAACCAGCCTTCTGTTGCAGACTTTTACAACATCGGGGTTGAACAGCGGCCCTACAATGAAGTTAGCGCCAAGTTGTATGTAAAGGGCGGCAGTCGGGGCATCTACTATTGAGCCGGCACCAAGAATCATATCCGGACACTCTTTTGCGGCGAATTTTACAAGCTGTGCAAATACGTCCTGCGCAAAATCGCCTCTGTTTGTGAATTCGAAGGTTCTGATGCCACTTTTATAACAGGCTGACAGAACCTCTTTTGCAACTTCTATGTCACTATGATAAAACACAGGAACTATAACTGTATTTTTCATAGTGGTCAATGTCTGTATTTTTGTAAACCTTGCCATATTATCTTACGACCCTGCCAGAGCCGTCTCCTTTCATTAAATTTTCCACTTCAGAAACCTTTACCAGATTAAAATCACCATAAATAGTATGCTTGAGGCACGATGCAGCAACAGCAAACTCAAGTGCTTTCTGGTCATCACCCGTATAGGTAAGCAGGCCATATATCAATCCCCCCATAAACGAATCACCCCCTCCCACTCTGTCAACTATATGTGTGATGTCATAAGACTTTGATTCATAAAGTTTTTTACCATCGTATAAAACTCCTGCCCAGGTATTGTGATTTGCATTTATCGAACCTCGCAGTGTGATAATCACCTTTTTTGCCCTTGGGAACTTTTCCATCATCTGCTCGCAGACCGACTGAAATGCAACAGATTCTATATAGCCTCCGGTTGCATGAACTACAAATCCCTTAGGTTTTATTCCGAATACCTTCTCTGCATCCTCTTCGTTCCCAAGAATTATGTCGCAACCCTCAACAAGGGCAGGCATGACATCCTGTGGAGCCTTGCCGTATTTCCAGAGGTTCTTTCTGTAGTTAAGGTCACATGAGACCGTTATGCCCATTTTGTTTGCCACTTTTATTGCCTTAAGGCAAGCATCCGCAGCCGATTGTGACAATGCCGGAGTTATGCCTGTCCAATGGAACCAGGTAGCTCCTTTAAAAACTTTTTCCCACTTTATCTCTTCGGGATTGATTGTGCTGATTGATGAGTGTGCCCTGTCATATATTACTTTTGACGGACGGGCAACTGCACCGGTTTCAAGGAAATAGATACCCAGCCTTTCGCCTCCTCTTACAATATTGTCGGTCTTAACTCCATATTTTTTGAGTTCTGCAATACAGGAATCGGCAATTTCATTTTCAGGCAAACGAGTTATGAATTCTGCATCTATCCCGTAATTGGCAAGAGAGACCGCAACATTTGCCTCGCCGCCGCCGAATGTGGCATTATACGACTTAGCCTGAATAAATCTTTCAAACCCGGGAGTGGAGAGTCTGAGCATTATCTCTCCAAATGTAATCACCTTGTTCATAATATACTACTTATGCTTTTTGTCTAAATCTATATTCTGGATCTTGCCTCCTAATACGAAGATAAAAAATAATGAGAGAGGAAACAGCATACCACCTAAAATAAAGAACGGAACCCAAGAAACTTTAGTAATAAAAGGAACCAGCAACATTGCTGTAATTGTTCCAAGAACAGCCGCAGCACCTCCCAAACCGGCTAATGAGCCCACTGTCTTTCCATAATGGAAATCGGCAGCTAGTGTCTGTACATTAACACAGAAGAATTGATATCCGCATAAGATTATAGCCATCATCAACACTGCCGATGTTGCAGTTGTTGCCATTGTTGCACCGATAATTCCGGGCATGGCTAAACATGCTCCCACTACCATTGCAGTTTTTCTTGAAAAGTTAAGACTCTTGCCTCTCTTTTGAAGGTATCCGGAAAACCAACCTCCGGTAAATGCTCCAATTGCAGCTCCAACATACGGAACCCAGGCACTGAAAGCCACCTGTTTTATATCGAGGTTGAATTGCTCAATCAGGTAAATTGGAATGAATGTTACAAACATCCACCAGATAGGGTCAAGGAAGAACCTTCCGGCTATAAGGGCATAATTTTTTTTCTTACTTAATAATTCTCCCATCGATTTTCCTACAATAGGTGCAGTAGTCTGTGCCTCAGGCTGACCGGAGAGGATATACTCTTTTTCCTTATCTGTTATCCATGGATGTTCCTTTGGCCCCTTCTTGTTGATTATTAGCCATGGAATTACCCATATTACAGCCAGAGAACCTACAATTACGAATGTAAGTTTCCATCCGAATGACAAAAACAGGAACCCAATAACTATAGGAGCCAAAATAGCTCCGACAGAGGTTGACGCATTAAACAACCCTTGTCCGAATGCTCTCTCCTTTGTAGGGAACCACTCTGCGTTGGATTTTGTTACTCCAGGCCATGGTCCTGCCTCCCTAAGTCCCAGCATGAAGCGGAACCCTGTGAGAGATTTTATCCCTGAGGCAAAAAATGTCAAGGCGTCAGCTGCTCCCCATATTACTGCGGAGAGCGCGAACCCTTTTCTTGTGCCTATTTTATCGTATAACTTACCGGAGAACATCTGACTCAGACCATACGCTATCATAAAGAATATTGTAATGTTCGCAAGTATCTGCTTTGTCTTGACCTTGAATTCTGCCTCTGGCAAAGTTGAATCAACTATACCCAATTCTACTGCCAGACCACCAACCTTGGTATATTGAAAATTCCCGTCTTCAAGTTGTTTCACCCTGTCATAAGGAGCAATGATTTTACTGCCATCCTTGTCTGTAATAATGAATGTTTTTGTCAAGGAATCTCTAAGTACGTCATTTGCAGAATATTTTACTTTAATATTTGCAACCCACATATAGCTTAGCGTTCCACGGTCCAGGTAGTTGATAATTGAAACCAACATGATCATCCCCAGTACCACCCATCTGAGTCCCTTTACTTTCATAGATTTAAGTTATTATAATATTATTTTCTTACTTTAAATTGCTTACAATGAAATTGAATGATTCTAAAAAAAGTTTCTCCTTCATATCCGACTTTGTCGATGATAAATTATGATCATAGTTGGGATATAAGTCAAGTTTAAGGATTTTTATCTGATTTTCTTTAAGTTTATCTGCAAATTCCTGACTTTGTTGCCACTCTACGGTTATATCTCCTGTTCCATGAATCAGGTAAACAGCCGGAAGATTATTCTTGTCAATCAGATTTACGGGAGAGACTTGTTCCAATGTTTTGGGATCCTTATTGTTGAAATACGCTAGTCTCTGTTTATCTGTTGCAGCGGTGCTTATTTTTGCAGACAGAAGGTTGTAAATTCCGGAAACACCCACGAGAACTTTTGTCCCGGGAATTGATAACGCTGCAACGGCGGAAAGATGCCCCCCCGCTGAGCCACCCATGAAACCAAACAAATTTGGATTGACATTCAACTCTTTTGCATTCTTCTGAACCCATTTGACCGCATCCTTTACATCCTGTACAGTAATCAAGACATTTGCACCGGGCTTGTCAGCAAGAGTATAGCTTATCCGCACTCCTGTTATTCCTGCTTTTTTTGCACAATATTGAGAAAGATCTCGGTTTGCGTTAAAATCACCTCTTGCCCAACCTCCTCCGTGAATATATACCATAAATGGTGATGGCTTGTCAGATACGGCAAAATCAACAGCAAGCTTTAAACTATACGATGGATATGTTTTATAAACGTACTCTTTTGTGACAACCCCTTCGTAGTCGGCTCCTGATATTAGGTTTGGTTTGTATGTATACGGAACAAGCAACTCCTGAACCTTGTCCAGATCAATAATTTTTGAATATTTATCCCTGTTTATAAGAGTAAAACTTCCATCTTGCTCCCTGTTTAATTTCATTGCATATTTGTTTGTATATTCCTCCTGAGCACACAGGGAAATTACATATAAAAAAGAAAAAGCCAGAAGTAAAGTTATTCTCTTCATAAATTAACGCCTTTAATTGGTCAACCAATAATATTTTTACAAACCTAATATTTTTTTTCATATATTGCGCAATCTTTAATTATTTTATGCCAATGTTAAGCAAATTCAACCACAAGGAAAACGCAACCGTTAAGGTACTAAAGCATTTATATGACCTTATAAATGAAGGCAAACTTAAACCCGGAAGCAAATTGCCCGCAGAGAGAAAACTGGCCGAGGAACTATGTGTTGGTCGCACTCATGTAAGAAATGCAATTGCCGAACTGGAGTTTTACGGTATTGTTAAAACGTTTCCACAGAGTGGTTCTGTTATAGCTGCAATTCATCATAATGCTCTTCAGGGGTTGATTTCAGATATAATGTCTATAGAAAATTATGATTTTTTCTCATTGGTTGAGACCCGACTGATTCTCGAAATGGAGTCTGTAAGACTGGCTTGTGAAAGAGCAGATGAAAAAGATATAGAGGCACTTAAGCTTGCACATAAAGATTATATAGATAACTTTCACTCTCCAAGACGGGTGGAAAAAGACATGATTTTTCACAGGGTAATAGCTCAGGCATCAAGAAACGATGTTATCAAGAGCATGCTCCTGATAATAACTCCGGACATTCTTTCACATTACGTCACCAAAGATTTCTGCTCTACTCCACTCCCCACAGACAAACATGAACACCAGATCATTATTGATGCTATTGAAGCAAGAAGTTCATCAAAGGCAGTATCTGCAATGCGGTTACATCTGGACAGATTGTACACCTTCGCGAAGAATCAGAAAATTTAGAGACATCCATTTTTTTCAATTTTAAGATTTAATAAAAATTTCTTTTTTTATTAAGAAAATTCTTATATTGCGCTCAAATTGGTTGACCAATTTAACCAAAAAGGACCTTAACCTTAAAATTTGAACGCATGAACATTTTTAGACTTGCCATAGTTCTACTGTTTGTCTCCTGCCAATCTATAAGTGCCGAAAGCTACAGGATAACAAATCCCGATGAACTTGCGACACTGAAATCCCTTAAACCGGGAGACATCGTTGTTCTTGCTCCTGGAATTTATGATTCCCGTTCAATGCAATTCAATGCAGAGGGTACAGCAGATGCACCAGTAATAGTTGAAGGAGAGAAACCCGGTGAGGTTATCTTTACCGGCAAATCCTTATTGAAATTAACAGGCAACCATATAATTGTAAGAAACCTCTATTTTAAGAATCTATCGCCTGTTTCCGGAAAATCACCTATCGAGATGAGGACAAAGGACTCAAAACTGGAAAACTGTGTTATCTCGGGAGCAGATACCAAGGAGGACCCTGTTACTGACAACAAATGGGTATCCATTTACGGTGAGAGGAACATTGTAGAAAAATGCACTTTTACCGACAAGAAAAACATTGGTTGCCTGCTAGTGGTCTGGCTGGAAAAAGATATTATTCCTAATCACAAGATTCTGAACAACTATTTTTCGCGACCCACTGTAATACGTGGCTCAGATGGCAGCAAGACTAATGGACAGGAGTGTATAAGGATTGGTACCAGCGATTATTCCATGCAGGAGGCAAGATGCTTGGTTGCTTACAACACATTTTTCAGATGTGATGCAGAGATAGAGGTGATATCAAACAAATCGTGCTATAACTACTATATAAACAATCTATTTCTTGAGACACAAGGGGCGTTGACATTAAGACACGGCAACAACTCTCTTGTTGAGGCAAACTTCTTTATTGGAAACAACAGAGAGGGGACCGCTGGTATAAGGGTCATTGGCGATCATCAGACAATACGGAACAACTATTTTGAAAACTGTAAAGGTGAGAATTATCAGGCTGCTATTTGTCTTATACAAGGGGTAAAAAACTCACCGTTAAACAGATATTTTCAGGTTACCGATTCTAAAATAGAGGGAAACATAATCAAGAACTGCTATAATGGAATAGTTGTCAGCTATGGAAATGCACCCGATCAGTCCCTTCCTGTAATATCTACTGAAATTGTCAATAATACAATATACAACGATAACTCTTCGAATTACTCGATAGTATGGGTGGATAATCCTGAAAAACCACAAATAACATTCAGAAACAATGTAATTTACGGCGGAAGATTTAATAATTTCAATGCGGAATTGGCTCCAATGACCAATGAGAAACCGGTTATTGGTGATATGTCCGATAAATGGAAAAGCTTAAAGAACCATTCAGGGGCAGATTGGACTAAAAATGTGATAAATAATTTATAAGAATATGAAACCAATATGTGAGGTGAGATATGCATCACACCCAAATGATGCAAAAAATTACGATACAAAAGCAATACGGGAAAATTTCCTGATTGAGAAGCTTTTTATTGAAAATGAAATTTGTATGACCTATTCTATGGTCGACAGGATGGTTGCCGGAGGAGCTATGCCGGTTTCCGGTGAGGTTGAGTTGATCGCTCCTGCTATATTCAAGGCAGATTATTTTACATCCCGACGAGAATTAGGAATCGTCAATATTGGAGGAGAAGGGATCGTTAGCATCGACGACAAGAAATACAATCTGGGCTTCAAAGAGGCCCTCTATATAGGAAAGGGAGAGAAGAAGGTTGTCTTTGCAAGCAAGAATGGTTCTGCTCCTGCAAAGTTCTACTTCAACTCAGTCCCTGCACATACGAGTTATCCCGACAAGCTGATTACCAGAAAAGATGCGATAGTTATTGAATTGGGCAAACAGGAGGAGTGCAACAGAAGGATCCTTAACAAGCTTATTGTATCTGAAACTGCTCAAACATGTCAACTCCAGCTTGGTATGACAGAATTGCTCACAGGCAGTGTCTGGAACACGATGCCTGCACATACTCACGAAAGAAGAATGGAGGTTTACTTCTATTTCGAGGTACCCCAAGGTCAATCAGTATGTCACTTCATGGGTCAGCCAAATGAGACCAGACATATCTGGCTATCAAACGAACAAGCAGTCATCTCTCCTGTATGGAGCATTCACAGTGCTTGTGCAACAAGTAATTACACATTTATCTGGGGCATGGGTGGAGAGAACTCAGACTACACCGACATGCAACCGGCACCAACATCAGAATTAAGATAAAATGGAAAATATATTTTCTTTAGAGGGTAAAGTAGCTCTGATTACCGGAGCATCTTACGGAATTGGTTTTGGACTCGCTGTAGCCTTAGGCAAAGCGGGAGCAAGAATTGTTTTCAACGACCTTAAACAGGAAAAGGTAGATGCTGCCATTGAGGAGTATAAAAAAGAGGGAATAGATGCCAAGGGTTATGTTTTCGATGTTACCGATGAAAATCTGGTAAACAGGCACATAGCATTAATAGAGAAAGAGGTTGGAGTAATAGACATACTTATAAATAATGCAGGAATTATCAAGAGGATCCCAATGCATGAGATGTCCGCAGCCGATTTCAGGCAAGTTATAGACATAGATCTGAATGCACCATTTATTATGGCTAAGGCCGTGATTCCTTCAATGATTAAAAAGGGTGGCGGAAAAATCATAAACATCTGCTCTATGATGAGTGAACTTGGTCGTGAGACTGTAAGTGCCTATGCCGCAGCCAAAGGTGGACTAAAAATGCTCACCCGGAACATTGCTTCAGAATATGGTAAATATAACATCCAGTGCAACGGCCTGGGCCCAGGGTATATAGCAACTCCACAGACAGCCCCTCTAAGGGAGGAGGGAAATCCTTTTAACTCATTCATAATTGCAAAAACACCTGCTGCAAGGTGGGGCACACCAGAGGATCTGCAAGGGCCGGCTGTTTTTCTGGCATCCAAGGCCTCTGACTTTGTAAACGGCCACATTTTGTATGTAGACGGTGGAATATTAGCATATATCGGAAAACAACCTGAATAATATGAGAAAATTATCGCTCATTATCACTTGCTTGCTCATTGCCGGTTCATTTTCGTTACAGGCAAGGAACATACATATTCCCCTGACCGATTTGAACAAGAAGATAGAGTTGTCTCAACCCGGCGACACACTTTTCATAATATCCGGATTATACAGGGATATCAATATTGATATTAAGGCCAAAGGGACAAAAGAGAATAAGATAGTAGTGAGGGCAATATTGCCAGGGGAGGTAATAATAACAGGAAACTCATCTCTTAAAATGGCGGGAAGTTGGATAGAGGTAGATGGCTTATACTTTAAAGACGGTACCACTCCTGCCGGAAGTTCAGTTATTGAATTCAGATCAGGAGACGAAGCGGCAAATAATTGCAGAGTAACAAATTGCGTAATTGATTCATATAACCCTAAAAGCAGGGAGATCAATTACAGTTATGTCCTTATGTTTGGACGCAACAACCGCTTTGACCATAACTCCCTTCTGAACAAACTGAATATTGGAGTTACTCTTATAGTTATGCTTAATCAGGAGAGGGATCAGCAAAACTTCCATTCAATTGACCATAACTATTTTGGACACAGACCTGTATTCGGCTCAAACGGTGCAGAAACCATTAGGGTGGGAACTGCAACACAGGCTCTTAAATCTTCAAATACCATAATCGAATATAACTATTTCGACAACTGTAACGGAGAGGTGGAGGTTGTCTCTATCAAATCGGCTGACAATATTATCAGATACAATTACTTCAACGAATGCCAGGGAGTGCTTGCATTGCGTCATGGCGACAGGAACATTGCCAACAATAATTACTTTGACGGAAAAAATATAAGAAACACCGGAGGAATAAGGATCATTAATGCCGGTCATAAGGTTTTCGGCAATACATTTTACCGACTGAAGGGTGACAGATTCTTTGCGGCACTGGCTGTGATGAATGCTGTACCAAATTCTTTGCCTAACAGATATTGTCTGGTAGAAAACGTAGATATCAACAACAATACATTCATTAATTGCGACCATATCTCCTTCGGGGTTGGAAATGATAAAGAGAGAACGTTGGAACCTTCAGATGTAAGGTTCTTCAAAAACATTATCATAAACGATAAAATCGCATACCCATATGAAGAGAAGGCCTCAGTCAAGGGATTTATTTTCAAGGACAACAGGGTTAAATTGGCAAACAATGCAAAACTTCCTGATGGTTTTGTGAACGATGGAGGTCTTTCACCGGATAATCAAATAGTACAGATGCCCGTTAAAAGAGAGGAGTGCGGACAAATTTGGAGCCTGACATCAATTATCAAAACGGGGAGATCCCAAAATATAATAACAGTCAAGGCCGGACAGGATAATATTTTAAAGGCCATGTCTCAGGCTAAAGCAGGAGATGTGCTTGAGTTGTCGGAAACCGGAGAGTATCCTGTTTCTTCCGACATATTTATTGATTTTCCTGTAACAATTAAAGCTTCAAAAACATTAAAAACAAGACCTGTTATAAGATACAACGGTTCCAGAGAGGGTAATATAGTAACAATAAGAGATGGCGGAGAGCTTGTGGTTGAGGGTTTGGCTTTCAATGGTATGAGTCAACCCGGGAAAACGACACCCGGTTCCGGAATATCCACATTGGCAGGTATGATAAAACCATATTATCTGGTTGTGGACAATTGCGAGTTTTTTGATTTTCCTGAAGGGAGCACAGTTCCTGTAAGGGGATTGAAGAACACATTCTCTGAGAAAATCATAATAAAAAACTCCTTATTCAGGGCAATTTCAGCAGATGCAATAAATTATTCAGGAGAGCGTGATGACGCCGGAAAGTATAATGTAGAGGAACTTATTATTGAGAATTGCTCATTCAACAGAATCCTTGGCCTTGGGGTGAATGTTTACAGAGGAGGAAGCGACGAGAGTACAGCCGGTCCGGAAGTCAATATTTCGAACTGCACATTTGATGACGTCTGCAACAAAGAGAGAGGCTCGGTACTGAGACTTATTGGTCCGCAGGTCTTGAACATATCAAACTGCAATTTCAGCAACAGTGGCAGAGGAGGCGTATCTATAAGGCTCGATGAAGCTACGTTTGAGAAGGTGAGAATATGGAACTGCAACTTCTGGAACTCAGGCAGGATACTGACAATGACCAACAAAGTTGTTGAAGGTGAAATGTCTGCAATTAAGCCTGAATATCTGGATGCTGCAAGATTTGATTACAGATCTGCAAAATCAAGTGAACTATATACTAAAAAAATCGGAGTCAGATAAAATGAAAAAACCGTTAATTATACTAGCTCTCCTGTTATTTACAACTGGCATGATAGCAAGAGAGCACCCATCACTGATGATGACCGCCAAAGGGGTGACAGAGATGAAAAAAGGGATGGGCAAATATCCTGCTTTTGATGCTTCAATAGAAGATATTAAAGTTAAAGCAGATTTGGCAGTTGCATCTCCAGTAAATGTTCCGGTTCCCAAAGACGGAGGAGGGGGGGCGACACACGAGAAGCACAAAGACAATTACTACTCTATGTACTATTGTGGTATAATGTATCAGCTTACAGGGGATAAAAAGTACGCTGGCTTTGTAGAAAAGATGCTTGATGAATACTTGAAGCTCTACCCTGCTCTTGGATATCACCCGGTAAAAATGTCCTCCAACCCGGGCAGATTATTCTGGCAGACTCTGAACGATTTTGTATGGCTTGTTCACACATCAATCGCCTACGATTGTGTCTATAACTACCTGCCGGAACAAAAAAGGACAGAATACAACAACAAGCTTTTCAAACCTATGGCTCATTTCCTCATGGACGGGAGTGATGCCAACAACAAGATATTCAACAAAATGCACAATCATGGCACATGGGCATGCGCTGCTGTGGGTATGATAGGCTATGTGATGGACGATAATGAACTAATACAGAAGGCTCTGTATGGCAGCGACAAGACTGGAAAGAACGGTGGTTATATGCAGCAGCTTGATGAACTATTTTCACCTGACGGGTATTTTACAGAAGGGGCCTATTATCAGCGTTATGCTATTTGGCCCTTTGTCATTTTTGCCCAGGCAATCAATAACAACGAACCCGACAGGAAGATTTTCATGTACCGAGATGCTATTCTCAAAAAGGCTGTCAGTACACTTATGCAGATGACATACAACGGGGAATTCTTTACAATCAACGATGCATTGAAAAAGGGATTCACTGCACAGGAGCTTGTTTTTGCAGACAATATCCTTTATGCTGCCGATAACTCCCAAAAAGAGTTGCTTACAATATCTAAGAATTATCAAAGCTTCTTCCTCCCCACCGACGCAGGTTTTGCAGTTGCGAGGGACATTGCCCGAAGCGAGGCTAAGGAGTTCAAGCTTAAAAGTCAGCTGCTGAGAGATGGCAGCGATGGAAGCATGGGCGGTCTGGCTATATTCAGAAGTCCCAACCCTGCAGAAAATACATCATTCCTAATGAAGGCCACATCTCATGGATTGAGTCACGGTCACTTCGATAAACTTACCATTTCATATTATGACGATGGTAACCCAATTCTTGTCGACTACGGCTCTTCCCGTTTCCTTAACATTGTAGTGAAATACAATGGAGGATATACCCCTCTGAACGATAAATATTCCATGAGCACTATCTCTCACAATACAGTGAGTGTAGATATGAAAAGTCACTATGATGGTGATATTAAAATCTCTTCGAACTACGCTCCTGTTATCTATTGTTATGATATATCAAATCCTGAAATACAGGTATGTTCGGCTTATGAAACCAATGCCAGTCCCGGCGTTAAGATGCAAAGGACAAATGCAGTTATCGAGAATCTGGGGGGTGTGCGAATCATTCTGGACATATTTAAACTGACAAGTGAAAAAGAGCACATCTACGATCTTCCATTCTTTTATAACGGTGATATGATAAGCCTGAGCACCCCATATACAAAGGCTCTTGAACAGATGGGTACATTTGGCAATGCCAACGGTTATAAGTACCTCTGGAAGGAGGCATGGGCAAAACCAAACGATTCAAAAGTCTGCTTCACATGGCTCAAGGGCAGGAGGTTTTACAGTGTAACAACCGTAACAGATTCAAATTCTGACCTTTTCTTTGTCCGTTCAGGTGCCAATGACCCTGAATACTATCTGCGGACAGATCCTGCATTTATTATCAGACAGAATTCAGCAAAAAACCACACCTTCCTCTCTGCTATCGAGACTCACGGAAAATATGACCTTGTAGTGGAAAAGACAGAGAATGCAGTATCATCGGTCAAATCACTGAGGATAATTGAAGATAACGACAACTATACTGTTGCAGAAATAGAAGTAAATGAAGTAAAAGCAAGATTCCGGATAGATTACAACAAGGAGTCGCCGGCAGCTAAATGGACATTCAATAAATATTAACATAAAATCATGAAAACAAGAAGCGAAAGTTTTGTAAAGGACAATACGGTACAGTGGGAAACTGTTGCCGAAGGACTAAGTCGGAAAGTACTTACCTATGACGGTCAGATAATGCTGGTAAGGGCTCATTTTAAAGTTGGTGCCATTGGCAGCAGGCATGAACACTATCACTCTCAGGTAACTTATGTTGCAAGTGGCAAGTTTGAAGTTACACTGGGCGACAGAACAGAAGTTCTTACAGCCGGCGATAGTTTCTATGTGGAGCCCGACCTTAACCATGGAGCTATATGTCTGGAAGAGGGCGATTTAATAGATGTGTTTACACCACACAGAGCAGATTTTTTAAAAAAATAACAAAAGGAAAATTATGAAATTAAAAGATAAAGTAGCAATAGTTACAGGCGGAGCCCGTGATCTGGGACGTGCAATCTCAGTAAAGCTCGCTTCCGAAGGGGCCAATGTAGTTCTTAACTATTTTGACAATAAAGAGGATGCCGACTTCACATTAGAGCTTATAACCAAAGCCGGAGGAAAGGCTTTGGCAGTGCAGGGCGATATGACTAAAGCAGCCGATGTAAAAAGGTTGTTTGAAGAGTCAAAAAAAGCTTTTGACCCCAACATAGATATTCTGGTGAATGTTGTAGGAGGATTGGTCGGTCGTAAAGCAATAACAGAACAGGATGAGGCCTGGTACGACTTTTTGATGGATGTAAACATGCGCAGCGTGTTTCTGTGTACAAGAGAGGCTGTTAGTGCAATGGCAAAAGGTGGTTCTATTATTAACTTCTCCTCACAGGCAGCCAGAGATGGCGGAGGACCCGGGGCGTCTATGTATGCAACGGCCAAGGCGGCAGTAATGTGCCACACTCGTGCCATGGCAAAGGAACTGGGGCCTCTTGGAATAAGGGTTAATGCTCTTGCCCCGGGGATGATAGCTACATCGTTCCACGACAGGTTCACAAATCCTGCAGCTCGTGAAAATCTCGAAAAAACCGTCCCATTGCGTCGTCAGGGGGCAGCAACCGATATAGCAGATCTGGTTTCCTACCTTGCCAGTGACGAATCGTCATACATAACCGGAACTAACATCGACATTAACGGCGGTGCCTGGTTTTCTTAGATGATATAATATATACTAAATCAATAATCATATGAAAAACAAAAAACTAATTAAAGTAGTGACCATATTGTTAAGCACAATGTTGCTTTTCAATCTGAACCTGTTCGCCCAGAATACAGGCGTATCCGGAACAGTTACAGCTGAAATCGGTGACCCCCTTACCGGTGTCTCTGTTGTTGTAAAGGGTACTTCCAACGGTATAGTAACAGATCTGCTTGGAAACTATTCTCTGAAAAATGTTCCCGTTAACGGAACACTGGTATTTACATATATTGGATTTGTAGCCAGAGAAGTGGCAGTCAATTCCCAGAAACAGATTAATATAGTGTTAAAGGAAGATGTCTTGTTGCTAGAAGAACTGGTTGTTGTTGGTTATGGTGTGCAAAAAAAATCACACCTCACAGGATCAATAGCAAAGGTTAACACTTCCGGCATGGGAGATGTTCCTGTATCACGTCTTGATCAGGCACTTCAAGGCAAGGTTGCCGGTTTGAATGTTCAAAACACTTCATCTGAGGCGGGTGTTGCTCCAACTATCAGAATACGAGGTATGGGCTCAATCAGTGCCAGCACCTCTCCCCTGATTGTAGTGGATGGTTATCCTATCTCCGGGGGTCTGGAAATGGTGAACTCTTCCGATGTTGAGTCTATTGAGATACTTAAAGATGCTGCTTCTGCTGCAATCTACGGTTCACGTGCAGCAAGTGGGGTTATACTTATAACCACAAAAAGCGGCGCTGCTGACAAGCCTTCATACAATATAAAATTCAGTACAGGTATTAAACAAACTTACAAAAGGGTTGACCGATATTCCACACAAGAATACACCGACTTGAGGCGTTCGCAGAAAGTTGCTTATGATGCTTATATGGCATCTATTGCAAGTTCATCTAAACTGAATATTAATAATGACCTGGCCGCCTATTCACTTGGCGAAATGTTCGGATTCAGGGACTGGCAGGACCTGGGTCTTCAGACCGCAACCATTTCCAATATCCAGGCTAACGTATCTGACGGTAACGAAAAGTATAAATATTATCTATCTGGCA
>CAZREC010000030.1:0-27272 GCA_964599025.1 uncultured Muribaculaceae bacterium
TGGATGGCGCCTTCAGCGCTGACGGCCAACTGCGCGGTCGTCTTGGGGGTGCTGAGATGGCAAGAAGGGAACTGTATAAAGAAGGACGTACTCCTCTTCATACTTTCCGTGCAGATATCGATTATGCTCATGCAGAAGCTCACACAAAGGTGGGAGTTCTGGGAGTGAAGGTATGGATCTGCAATGGTGAAGTATACGGAAAGAGAGATCTTTCTCCAAATATCGGAATTTCGGCAAATCAATCGGCAGGTCAGAGTGGCCAGCAGGCTGGTGGTCGTCCGGACCGTCGTGACCGCAGAGGTGGCGGACGTCCGGGTGGTGATGATCGCAGAGGTGGTGGAAACCGCGGTGGTGATTCAAGAGGAAACTCAAGAGGCCGCTCAGGTAATACCGGCGGAGGCGCCCGTCCTCAGAGAGAATCGTAAGAATACCGTTTTTCTTAAGTAGATATTAAGAGACATCTGAGAAGGTGTCTCTTTTTTTTATATTTGCCATCAGATAATAATTCGCTGGCTCGTTGTTTACCTGAATTGCACTCCAACATACGACACCCAGTGTCGCTGATTAGCCGGTGAAGTGGTGCCCATTCCCAGATCCTTCACCTCTATATGAGATGTGGTGATACTGCTGCGATATCCGGTTACTTCGCCTTTAAGAGTTGTTCCGCAGCAAAGCCAGTTGAGTTTCTCTATAAAAAGCATCCCGAAAGGAACGGAATATCTGCCGCACCATTTCCAGCTGTATTCCCTGAAATCTTCGGCACTTACTGTATAATCGAAGAACTTTCTTATTCTCTCTTTTTTGACCTCGCCATTGAGACAGTCGTCAATAATCATAAGATCTTTGGCAACGGCCTTTGCAGTACCGGCATTGTCTGTTCCAAAAGGAGCTATGTTTGCACCGCCCCAGTCTACATCGCCATAGTGAAGAGCATCATTGGAAATGACAACAGCTACATCTCTCCCTAAAGAGAGTTTTTTCTCCTTCATGTAAGCAAAAACCTGTTGAGCCAATTCTTTTGAAAATAATTCCATATTTTCGAATGTCATCTGTGGTACAAGTATGGGAACAATTTCCAGCCAGGCGGAATTTCTCTGTAAGAAAGGAGTTATTGCCTCCAGGGAGTGTTCGACCTTCATAATAGAATCGTGAATTATATATGATTCAGCAGGTAGTGTCTGTAAAAGCCTCTCGCGTAATGCCGAGACCTTTATATCGCGGCTTGCACACTTCCATTCGCCGAAAGAATCAAATACAAGCTTGTTTTCCAGCCCGAATATCTTTGCCTTGTGAGCCACACCTATCAATAATACCGTCTGGGCTTTGATTCCAGCAAGGGTTTTGGCATAAAGCCCACCAGCATAAGCATAGTCATCATGTGGACATATTGCCGCCTTATAAAATCCTTCAACCGAAATCTTGTCACTCTGAGGAATCCTGGAAAACAGAAGGTTCATCTGCCATCCATACTTCGCAAACCCGATAGTGTCAACTTGTTTACGCTGTGCAGATAACGTTATTGATGAAATAATCAATATGAGGAATGTTATAATGAAAAATGATTTTTTCATAAGATGCAGATTTTGATCCCAAGTTACTTATAAATGATCATTTCTTAAAACTCTTTTGTACTTTTGTAGACAACCAAACCTTATTTGCAATGAAAAAACTATCCATTTTTCTGTTAACCTGTATCTTATCGGTATCAGTCTTTGCTCAGCCTCTCACAAGGGTAACACCAGAAGAGGTGGGAATGGACTCAAAAAGACTTTCTAACGTAGATCGCATTATAGGCGAGTCAATAAATAAGGGAGAGATTCCCGGAGCTGTCCTGGCAGTAGTAAAGGATGGCAAAATGGCATACATAAAAGCTTATGGAAATAAATCGGTGTATCCGACAGTACAGAAGATGGAGATAAAAACTGTATTTGATCTTGCTTCTGTGAGCAAATGTCTTGGTACCACTCTCTCTTTTATGCAACTTGTAGAACAGGGAAGGGTAAGACTTTTTGATAATGTATCTGTTTATATACCAGGCTTTATGGGATATAAGGACACAGTAACCGGCAAGATGATTGATATCAGGGTTATTGACCTGCTTACCCACTCATCGGGTCTACCTCCTTATGCTCCGGCTGCAGAACTGATCAAAAAATACGGTTCGCCAAGTCCGTCGGGACTTATGGAATACATTGCAACATGCAAGAGAGATTTCAAGCCAACAACAAAGTTCCAGTACAGTTGCCTTAACTTTATCACTCTTCAGAACATATTGCAGAACGTAACTGGTGTTAAGCTGTGCGACTATGCAAAGAAGAATGTTTATGACGTATTGGGGTTGAAAAATACCACTTACAATCCCGAAGGGACCACTCTTGCTCTTGTGGCACCAACAGAAAAACAGGCAGATGGTTCCGTTTTAATAGGCAAGGTTCATGACCCGCTTGCAAGACTGTTAAATGACGGTAACTCCGGAAATGCAGGACTGTTCTCAAATGCAGATGATATGGCAGTAATTGCTGCGGCTCTTATTAACGGAGGGGTCTACAATGGGAAAAGGATACTGGGAAAGCTGACTGTAGAGGCAATGACAAGAATCCCGGCAGGATTTGAACCACTTGGTCGTTCACTTGGCTGGGACAACTACTCATCTTATGCATCGAATCTGGGGAATCTTTTTCACCCGGTAGCAACTTACGGACATACCGGTTATACCGGAACATCTATTGTAATTGACCCTGTTGCTAAAGTGGCCGTGATACTTCTCACAAACAGAGTTCATCCGGAAGATAAAGGCAGCGTTACAAAATTGCGGGGGCTGGTAGCAAACGCAGTTGCCGGTTCAGTAACCAGATGTCAATAATAGTAAAAGAGGTAAGTTCCAAAAGAGAGTTGCGGAGCTTCATAGCTTTTCCCGAGAAGTTATATAAAGATTGTCCTAATTGGGTAAATGCATTGTGGACAGATGAATACCAGACACTGCTCAAAGATAGGAATCCTGCCTTTGAGTATTGTGAGGCAAGATATTTCGTTGCACTTAAGGGCGATGAAATTGTTGGCAGGGTTGCTGCAATTATAAACCACAATGCCAACAGGGACTGGAAAGAGTTGCACATGCGATTTGGGTGGCTAGATTTTATTGATGATGTGGATGTATCAGGTGCATTGATGAATACTGTTGAGTCTTATGCCAGAGAGAGGGGAATGAATGCAGTAACGGGTCCTTTCGGCTTTACCGATATGGACAGAGAGGGTTTACTGATTAAGGGTTATGAAAACATGGGCTCGCTTACTACTCTGTATAACTATCCATATTATCAGGAACATCTGGAAAAAATGGGTTATGTCAAAGATGCAGACTGGTACCAGAGAGAGTTTGACGTTCCGGAGAGTGTCCCCGAGAAGCTCAGTCAATATTCTGATATAATTCAGAGGCGGTATAATGTAAGGATACTTCACCCAAAATCAAGAAAAGAGCTAAGACGCTATGGAATTGGTCTTTTTGAGGCTTACAACAAGGCATTTGTGCCCCTGTACGGATTCACCCCACTGAATGAAGGTCAGATAAAAAACTATGTGAAGCAGTATCTGCCCATGGTTCACTATGACCTTATGTGCATGATTATAGACAAGAATGATAAGGTAGTGGCATTTGCCATCACAATGCCAAGTATGGCAAGGGCCCTCAGAAAATCGGGAGGGAAACTTTTTCCGTTCGGGTTTATATACCTGTTGAAGGCCTTAAGAAGTTTTGAGTATGTAGATATGTGTATTATCGGGATAGCACCGGAGTATCAGAACAAGGGGCTTAACGCAATAATCTTTAACCATCTGAACTCAAACTTTATTAAACTGGGTACAAAAAAGGTGATTGCCAATCCACAACTGGAGAACAACACAGCTGTACAAAGCATATTTGATTACTATCCTAACAGAGAGTATATGGTGAGAAGGTGCTTTAACAAGAATCTTACTTAGCAATCAGGAGGTCGGCCAGTACAATAGCTGTTGCTGCTTCCAGAACCACCGGAACCCTAAGGGCAAAGCAGTTGTCGTGTCTTCCCTCAATTTTCAACTCTTCAACTTTATGGGTGTTGAAGTTATATGTCTCCTGTCCTTTTGATATGCTGGATGTTGGCTTTATTGCAACTCTGAAAACCAGATCGTTGCCATTGGATATTCCGCCATTTACTCCACCCGAACCGTTCTTGGAGGTCTTGCCGGACTCTTCAATAATTGGATCATTGTGTTCCGATCCGAACATCATTGCAGACTTGAAGCCATCTCCGAATTCAATTCCGCGTACTCCGGGTATGGAAAAGACGAAATGCGACAAAAGCGATTCCATACTGTCAAAAAAAGGATTTCCCAGACCGGCCGGCATGCCTGTAGAGATACACTCTATTACACCACCAAGAGAATCTCCTTCTGCAATGGCTTTGTCAAGAATATCGTCCCATGGGTTTTGTCCGCCAATGTGAAGGATACGGGCCTCTACATTTACAGGAGCGATCAGTTTTTTGGCTATTACTCCGGCTGCAATCAATCCTAGGGTCAATCTGCCTGAGTGGTGTCCTCCTCCACGCGGGTCAGCAAAACCTTTATGTTTTATAAATGACACATAGTCTGCATGTCCCGGCCTTGGCCAGTTCTGCAGATTGTCATAATCGGTCGATTTTGTATTGAGATTATCGAAGGTTATGCATATAGGGGCACCTGTACTGAATCCATTATAAACTCCGCTTACAATATCCAGAAGATCGGCTTCAACTCTGGGTGTTCCACCTTTGTTTCCTCCTTTCCTGCGAATAATATCGGGCATAAAATCCTCTTTGGAAAGCGGCAGACCTGCAGGGGTTCCGTCAATAACCACTCCGAGTTTATGACCGTGGGACTCCCCAAAAATTGATACTCTGAAATTTTTTCCAAAGCTGTTCATAGAAATTGATTTGTATAGGTTAATCGAAATTTTTAAGAAAGTCCGGGAATGATTTTGAAATGCAATCCAGATTGTCTAGGTATACCTTCTCTTTTATTGTAAGGGCGGCAGTTATTACAGCCATGGCAACACGATGGTCATTGTGAGAAGAGCATAATCCGCCGTGCAGTTCACCACCTCTGATTATCATCCAGTCACCGTCAATCTCTATTGAAGCACCAAGTTTTGTAAACTCGGTGTAGAGGCTCTCTGCTCTGTTGCTCTCTTTGTTGGATAGTCTGTTTACTCCTTTTATTCTGCTCACTCCATTGCACTTTAAAGCAAGTACGACCAGTGTAGGGAAAAGATCGGGCGAGTTTGTGGCGTCAAATTCAAATGGTTGTAAAGAGTTCTTTGGTTTTAGCAATTCTATTTTGGAACCCAGAATAACCTCCTTAGTATTGTCCTCCTTAAAAGCACAAGGCACATCTCCACACATAACCAGATACTTTGGATATTCCGTTATGTTTATCTCCACTCCGCATCCTCTTAGTACATCTATGATTTTTTCATCGGCCTGTTTTGAGTCTATAGGCAGATTTGTTATTGTTACCCCTTTGGTAATGGCTCCCGCTACAAACAACATTGAGGCTCCGCTCCAGTCGCCTTCAAGAGGGTAAAAAGATTTTGGTTTGTACCTCTGCCTGCCCGGGATCTTGAACTCGTAAAAGTCGTGATTTGTAATGGTAATGCCAAAATCCTTAAGAGTCTGAATTGTAAGGTCTATGTAAGGGGTGCTTGATGGTTCCGATATTTCGATGGTACTGTTCTTGTCGCATAGTGGCAGCGACATCAGTAGTCCGGAAATCAGCTGTGACCCACCGCTACCCGACAATTTAATGTTACCGTCTTTAATTGGCCCCTTTATAACAGCAGGTAACCTTCCGTCATGTGAAATGACCTCCATTCCTATCTCCGAAAACGGATCGGTGGATGAGAAGAGAACCCTGTTGTTCAGGCTGCCTTTTCCTACTATTCTGATATCGTCTACGCCTTTGCTTTTACCTACAAGCTGTCCGGCTGTAGGAATAAGCAATCTGCTCAGGAGTCCGGATTCTCCTACTGATAGCTCAACTGTTTTTATTGCCCTGGTAAACAGATCTACCTTAGAAAGGCTTTGCGAAATATCTTCAATACCGGGGCTTGTTATCTCTACTTTTGTCTTAAGATGCTTGCACTTTTCTATCTTGACCTTTACTCCGAGAAATTTAATAAGCTCAATTGCTGCCTCACTGTCGGCACATGGTGTGTAGCCATAAAGGTTTGTCTTTCCTTTGGCCCAGGCTGCTGCAAGAATTGCTCTCTGGGAGTGACTCTTGGAGGCGGGCGCGATAATAGAATCTATGAGGGATTTTTTGTTTACAGCATGGGGATAGTTCTTTTTGCTGACGATTTTCTACATTTCTGTATAAGCATACTGACCTTCGGCACTCTCTTTCCCCTCTTCAAGTGCAGCATATCCGAACGGTGCACCAAGATGAAGCGAGAGAATTCTTGTGAACCGGGCCATTTTACCCATTCCAAATGCAACAATAGGTTCCCCTGGATATTCGGTGTATAATTTCAGCAGTCGTGTGCAATCCTGAATGCTTTGAGCTGTCGTTACAATCTTTACTATGTCTGCCCCCAGCTCCTTGCACTTATTGTAAATTTCCGCTATCCTTTCAAAACTGTCGGTACCTTTGAAGTTATGATAGGAGAGTATTATTTTATACCCTCTTTTTCTTGCCGCTGTTATTAGTTCTTCTCTGTATTCCGCCGGAGCATCATACTCAATGTCAATATATCTTTTCCCAACCGATTTTTTTGTCCTGCTGGCGAGAAACGTCCATTGCAACCTCTTTTTGCACTCATCGGCAGACATTTCATCTGTTATGCGGCAGGTGGCAATAAGGTCCTTCTTTGAATGAAATACCGATACAGTCTCAGCTCTGTTCAGAGGCGAAAGATCCAAACGGATTTCGGCCATCTGTACTTTTGACAGCGCCTCTAAAATATCGGCCAGACTTTTTTCTCTTATACTAAGACAAATCATTTAAATAATCCTCCAGTTTGTTTATTTTTAACGGATAAGTGCTTGCTTTCCCGATTTTTTCTATTATTACGAACCTTATAGAGTCCTTGTTCCTTTTCTTGTCCCTTATTATTGCTTCAGAAAGAGTTTTAAGGGGTACGGGCGATGCTGCAGGAAGTCCAATCCTTTTTAAATCAGATTCTATGATGATTTTTTCCTCATTACTGAGTATCCCTAACTTGACTGATAGTTTTGCTGCAAGAACTATTCCAACCGACACAGCCTCACCGTGAGAGATTTTTGTTGTCTTCTCAAGCGCATGAGCAAATGTGTGACCAAGGTTAAGCAAGATCCTCTCTCCATGTTCAAAAGGGTCAACCTCGACTATATCTGCCTTTATCCGGGACGCACTCTGTATATAAGGCCAGAGGTCAGAGATAACATACCCGTTCTTTACAATCTTGTCAATTACACTAAAGTAACTCTCCCTGTCTGCAATTATAAACGTCTTAATCAACTCGGCAATACCGGCTTTAAGCTCCTTCTCAGGAAGACTTTCCAGGAATTCAGGGCAAAAAATAGTAAACTGGGGCTGATTTATCACTCCAAGAATATTCTTGTAACCCGATACATTTACAGCAGTTTTACCCCCTATGGCAGCATCTACCTGAGCAAGCAGGGTGGTTGGTACGTATCCGAACTTTACTCCTCTCATATAAATGGATGCCAAAAATCCGGTAAGGTCCGATAATATACCCCCGCCAACTGCAAGAATAAATGTAGACCTGTCTGCGCCTAAGTCAAGCAGTTTCAATGTCAACTTTTCTATTGTCTTGAAAGATTTGTTCTCTTCCGATGACTTGACAGCTATTTGAGGGTGAGGGAAATATTTTCCGTAGTTTTTTTGGATAGATGCATCAATAAGAACCACAACTCCACAATTTGTTGGGAGATAGGTTTTTATCTGATCGATTGCAGAACAGTAGGTTAAATTTAGTACGCAACGCTCCATATTGTGCAAATGTAGTAAAACTTGCAAAGTTTAGTATCAGATAATTAAAATTTTGAATTGAATAAATCCTCAAAAATGGCTTTAAATATACTTTTGTTTGTAATAGATTTGAAAAAAAACAGAATATGTTGTGTAAAACTTATTGCAGCTTCTGCTGGGGTGTAGATGCTATAACTGTAACAATAGAGGTGGATGTCTCTCAGGGAATAAGCTTTTTCCTGGTAGGCCTGCCCGATAGTGCAGTAAGAGAGAGTCAGCAGAGGATCAGCACGGCCCTTCATACAATTGGCGGAAGGTTGCCCGGTAAAAAAATAGTGATTAACATGGCCCCGGCCGATATAAAAAAGGAGGGTTCATCTTTTGATCTTGCAATTGCTATTGGCATTCTTGCAGCCTCTGGACAATATATTTTCCCTGATCTCACCAGCTATGTCATTTTGGGGGAGCTAGCTCTGGACGGCTCGGTAAGGCCGGTTCCCGGAGCTCTTCCCATAGCTATTCATGCAAAAGAGGAGGGGTTCAGATCTTGTATTTTTCCTTTAGCATCTGCATACGAAGCGGCAGAAATTGATGGAATTAATGTTTATGGTGTTGGTAATCTAAACGATGTATTGTCTATTCTGTTGGGAGAGGGAAGGATAGAACCAATGGGACCTAATTCAGATGGAGATAATTCAAATACTGACCCATTGCTGAGAGTGCCTGATTTCGCAGAGATAAAAGGGCAGGAGTCGGCAAAGCGAGGTTTAGAGATAGCAGCAGCCGGTGGACATAATATACTTTTGATAGGCCCGCCGGGTTCGGGTAAAAGTTATATGGCAAAGGCGCTTGCCGGAATCCTGCCCGTTATGAACAGGGCAGAATCGCTGGAAACCAGTAAAATATATTCTGTTGCCGGTAAAGGGGGCTCATTCAAAGGACTTATAAAAAACAGGCCGTTCCGTTCCCCTCACCACTCCTCTTCGCTTTATGCCATTACCGGGGGAGGAACCTTTGCCGCACCCGGAGAGATATCCCTTGCGCATAACGGAGTTTTATACCTTGATGAAATTCCTGAATTTTCCAGATCTGTTCTTGAGGTCCTGCGCCAACCTTTGGAAGATAGAGAGATATCTATTTCCAGACTTAAGTACAAGTTTACCTATCCATGCAATTTTATGCTCGTAGCCTCTGCCAATTTATGTAAGTGCGGCTTCTTTGGACTGCCGGGGGATAGGTGTATGTGTACTCCGTATGAAGTAAAAAATTATTTATCAAGGATTTCCGGGCCTCTTTTGGACAGGATCGACATGCGGATTGAGGTTAATCCGGTGCCTGGGGAGAGACTTCTGAATGAGGAGAGAGGGGAGAGCAGCAACGCCATACGAGAGAGGGTAGCGGCTGCAAGGGCAATTCAGCAGGAGAGATTCAGAGGGTTATACAACGTGAATGCACAGATGGGCACAAAGGAACTCAAGGAGTTTTGCAAGACAGGGATCAAAGAGCAACGGCTGCTCTCCAGTGTAATAAGTAAGCTAAACCTGTCGGCAAGGGGTTACAGCAGAATATTGAAGGTAGCCAGGACAATCGCAGATCTGGAATCGAATGATACTATAACTTTGAGCCATATAGCCGAAGCTGTTCAATATCGAGGTGTTTTAAGAAATTAGAGATGGCTAAAAAATCATTAAGACTTTATAATGAAATTTTCAATATCGGCAGGGATTTAAACCTATATCTTCTGAGAGGTATTATAAATGGGTTGTATTTGATTGTTTAGTTAAAATGTAAGGACATAGGGTATTTTTTATCAGTAAGGCACTGTTTTTGAAATATTAAGAATAAATTCAAATAGAAATCCAATGATCTCTCCTTTGCCGGGGGAATTATAATTTATTTATCATGAAAAAAGTATTATTATCTGCATTTTTTTTGACATTTGGAATAGTTGCATTTGGCCAATTAAGAAAACCCAATTATGAAATAGATCCCAGGCAGAATTTGTTATTTATAAATTTTTATGACGTTTCTACAATCGATCAAAAGGATTACGCAAAAAAAATACCTATATCAGATATTCATATTACAATAATCGTAAATCGAGATACAATTAGATTGAAATCGGGAAGTCATAACGGCATTGAGTATAAAAAACCTCTGAAGGCAAAAGAGATTGAGCTGATCTTAGCAAAGGAAGGATATGATACTCTTAGACAAGTATGGAAAATAACGTCTCTTTCTACAGTATTAGAAGCTTATTTGACAAAAAAGAAGAAATAGTAAAAAGGGTGTATCCGGATTAATATTTTGCGAAACCATCTATCAAAACGGTAAGTTCGTTAAGAAGAAATTAGTATAAAATGAAAAAATGTTACCTGACCATTATCTTGTTTTCTGTGTTTTCTGCTTCTTATGGGCAGGTGATATTAAACAAAAAAATTATTATTTCGCCGGAGAGTCAGCCATTTATAAATATTGAAATTAATGAGGCTGAAAGCGGTCTTCAATTAGAAGGAGCCATAGTAAAATTAGTTATTACCCCTGGAGACACTATCAATTTAGTCAGTGACCGATTTGGTTCGGTAAGTTATATTTTTAAGAAAATTCCGAGGGATTCGTTAAATATTATAATCCAATCTATGGGATATAAAGAATTAAGATATACATCTAAATTCTCTATTCCTCAGATTTGTCTTGTTGCAAGCCTTAAGATAGATCCCATAAATATCAGCTCAATTATTATCAAGGGCGAGCAAATAGCTATGGTTATACGGGGAGATACAACTATATATAATGCTGCTGCGTTTAAGACAATGAATGGCGATCCCATGTATGAACTTCTAAAAAAACTTCCGGGAGTAGAAATTCAAAATAACAATGTGTATGTGAATGGCCAGATTATTAAGCGTATACTTATTAATGGAGCTCCTGTTTTTGCAGACAATACAAAAAGTGCTATGGAATTGATGCGAGCAGACAACATTGATAAAATTAAAGTCTATGAAGATTATTCTGCCCAAGACAAAGCATTAGGAGATACAATTAAAACAAAAGATCGTGTTCTGGATGTATCTACAAAGAAAAAAGTCGGCATTATTAAGCAAGTTTCTGTACAGACAATGTATGGAATGTATCTTGGAGCAAATAATGACGGGAAACATGATAATCTTTATAGTGAGCAAGGGCAATACAATCGTCATATGGTTGGAAACAACCTGATTGCAATGTTTGGTTATGGAGATAAATCATCCTTTTCGGGAAATCCTACCGGAGCATTTGACAATGATGTTTCCGGCTTATTAAATTGGAATAAAAACTCAGAAGATTATAAATATAATTTTCAGTCTTATACCATGCTTTCAAGTAAGCGAAATTTTGTATTTTCAAGTACAACGAATGATTTTTCCCCAAATGCATTCTACTTTTCAAGACAGGAATTAAATGATATGAGTTCCAGAAATCTGTTATCAAATGTGACAAGTAATAATGGTTTCACATATAGATTGCACAAAAGACACCGACTTATAGTTACCCTTGGATTAACTGGTGCTAACAAAGGGCTGGACAATAGTACTTATAATAATATAATGCTGAATGGTGTTACAACATACTTGTCAAATATGGAGAGATATGATAGTAAATATGATATGTCATTCAATTCCTCCCTCAAATATAATTATAACTTTGGAAAACCCAGAAGAGATCTGACTACTAAAATATCATATACAGTAGGTACTGGCATGGGTAAAGGGTGGAGCATTGATACCACGGCTTCAAGTACACAAAAGATTTTTCTTTCCAATAATCAAGATAGCCATAATTACTATATTAATGGGGAAATATCCTATACGGAACCTTTGACAAAGAAATCGTATTTGCTCTTTCAATATGGTGCTGAAAAAAATAATGGTAAGTCAAAAATGTTAAGCATCGACAGAATAACAGGCCTTAGTGACCAGAAGAATACTTATGATTTCACTCAAGACTATATTACACACAAAACGCTTACTCGATTCGTATATCGCAGTAATGAAATAGATTTAAATATAGGTCTGGGATTACAATTAATACAGCAAAATCTTATAGATAGACTTCCAAATTATCTGGTTGAATCGCGAAATTACACAAATCTGATACCCAATTTGCTTTTCAAATATGTCAGGTTACCACATCTGTTGGAATTAAATTACTCAGAGAACGTTTCTCTCCCATATATTGAGCAATTAAGGGGTTCACTAAATACTTATAATGCCCCTTTATATATTGCAGGTAACAAATCACTTAAAGAGACCGTTCAGCGTATTTTAAGCCTGAAATATTCAATAACTGACATCAAAACTTTTAGTTCGTGGATATTTGATGTTAAAACAATTTTTTTTCAGAACGCTGACGTCATAAAAGAAGAGTTTTTTATAGAGCCTACTATAATACCAAAATTTGAGAATTTGGAATTTCCAGCCGGTTCAATTCTTCAGACTACTGAAAATGCTAAGGGTAGACTTTCTTTTAATTTTGATGCTAAATATTCTTCAAGATCAACATTACTCCATTCTCGAGTCAATGCAGCACTAAACTATTCATACAATAAAATTCCTTATTATTTATATGAAACATTATATATGAATAATATGCAAACTGCCGGATTGAATATTGGAATTATATCCGATTTTTCTGAGAAAATTGAGATTACATTGTCTTCAGATACGGATTTCGGTTATTACGAAAGGGAAAAAAATTCCGCAATGAAAGAAGTAAACGAGGCCATAAGAGGTAACTTAAGATGGAATTTCAGTAAATGTTTTTGGATCAATGCAAACGGAACGTTTAAAGTCAGAAATACAAATGTGCCCGGAACAGCTATAAATGAAATGATCGTTAGTACAGAATTGCTATACAAATTTGGGAAGGATTATAATGGTAATATAAGCCTGAATTTCAATGACATTTTAGACCAATACAAATCATTTAATGTTTTAATGAAAAACGATTACATTCAAACTCAACGAATGACTGTACTTGGACGTAATATTTACATTAAGCTATCTTATACGTTTTGATGTGATGCACGATAGATAGTTTTGCAATTCTACTATAGTGTTATAAAACATTATTACCGGCAGTATTTAGCTGCCGGTAACATGAATACTAACAAATATATTAATCTCTACATCGGATTCTGAACAATGTTCCCGTTGCTATTGTCAATTTCTGTTTGAGGAATTGGAAGGAGTTCGCTTTTACCTGGCTTCCAGACAGCTGTTGCTTTAGTCGGGTTTGCAAGAAACTGAGGATCAGTAAATGCCTGAGCTGCTTTCCCTGTTCTTATCAGATCATAGAACCGGTCACTCTCCATTGCAAGTTCGAATCTCCTTTCCTGAAGAATCTTCTCATAAAGGGCATCACCACTGTCTGTCAGGTTTTCAGGCAAGCCTGCCCTCAGCCGGACTTTATTCAGATATAATCTGGCATTTACATTATCATTTGTTTTGGCGCATGCCTCAGCATAAATCAGATAAACTTCTGCAAGTCTTATTATTGGGATATTTAAAGGAATTGTGAAGTATGTAGTTCCTACTCTGTCCTTTGGCAGGAGATATTGCTTTCTGTTATAGTAACCTGTTCTGTTATATTCAAGAGTAGCCAGACTTGCAGGTGTTTCAATGCTCTGCATATCTGCTACTGTAAGGAATGTTGCTTTTAGTCTTTTGTCTGCAGGGTTAAACTTACTTACAAAACTCGGCAGTGCCTGATTACCGCCGTATCCGGCAAAAGGTCTTGGCATTTGAGCATAGCAGCTATAGTTACCGTTTGTAAGGTAATTAGAGGTTTCTGTGGGTGATTTGTAAAAATCAATCTCAAATAGAGATTCTATGCCATTTTCATGTTCAAGATCAAAGTTATACGAGAAATTATCCTGAAGTTTATATTCTGTCTCTCCCATATCAATAATCTTTTTTGCAGCATCTCTGGCTTCGGCATATTTCTTTTCGTACAGATATACTTTAGAAAGCAGCGCCCAGGCCGAACCAAGAGTTGCACGGCCTAAATTGGAACTCCCCAACTCCGATCTCTTTTTCAGCTTTTGGGTTGCCTCTTTTAGATCTTGCTCTATAAATGCATAGACATCTTCCACAGGTTCTCTTTTATTGCTTTTATCGTCAATCTTAGGCGTACTTCTGATTACCGGTATAGCACCAAAATTTCTCAAAAGAATAAAATGGAAATATGCTCTTAAAAATTGCGCCTCACCTATAAGTTGATTTTTGTCATATTTTTTGAATAAAGCGGCATCCATTGCAGTAATTCCTTCAATCGCCTGACAGGCTTTGTTTATGCTTCTGTAGCTAACTCTCCAGTTATCTGCAAGTCGTCCGAAATCTGCATGATAATCAAAGGATTCCATTCTTTTAAATGTGTTTACGTCGCCATCGCTGCCACTTTGAGTGCAGTTGTCGGAAAGTACATCTCCTATGGACCAAAGTGACCGGTGGAACCGGGTATCCTTAAGGTCAGAATATGCTGCAGTTACAGATGCCACAGCATCATTTTCTGTCTTGAAGAAAGCCTCACTGGTTTGTGCACCCAGCATCGCTTTATCCAAAAAATCTGAGCATGAACTTGCTATACAAAGTCCTATTACTATTATAAAAATATTTAGTTGTTTCATTTCTGTTCAGATTAAAAATTAATACTAATACCACCTGTTACTATTCTGCTTTGAGGATAATTGCCATAATCTACTCCTCTGGAAAGGTATGATGTAGAGAGAGCCTGACCAATTTCGGGATACATTCCTGTATATTTTGTAAGAGTGAAAACATTCTGGGCACTTACAAAGATCCTAAAGCCGGGAATTTTTAGTTTCGTTACTATTGCAGCTGGCAGTTGATATGATAATTGCAGGTTTTTAAGTCTGAAATACGAACCATCTTCTATATACCTGTCGGAGATTCTCATATTGTCATTAGAATCAGTTGGAGTCAATCTTGGAATATTTGTGTTTGTATTAGTTGAGGTCCAGTAGTTTAAAATGGCAATGTCATTTTTAAAGGTAGAAGATGTGTTGAATGTATAGGCTCTTGTTGCATTGAAGATTTCATTTCCATACACACCGTCGAAGAAGGCAGAGAACTCAAGCCCCTTATATGCGCATGACAGATTAATGCCGTAAGTAAAATCCGGTATAGGACTACCTAACATTTTTTTATTTGAAGGATCTACAAAAAACACGTCACCAAGCTGGGCAGATGGTTGTTTTACCCGTGCAGCTGTAAGTTGTTCCTGATTTTGTATAAGCCCCGCTGTTTCATAACCCCAGAACATTCCTATTGGATAACCAACCATTGTGTTGGTAGCGTTCCCTTTGTTGAACACAGCGGCTCCTGAAAGAGAACCTCCCCGGCCAAGACTTGTAACCCTGTTCTTAATGCTTGAAAAATTGAAACCTGCGCTATAAGTGAAGTCCTCAGATAAAGCACCTCTCCAGGTAGCAGCAAATTCAATCCCCGAGTTTCTGACACTTCCCACGTTAGTTACCGGTCCGTTTTCAAAACCAAGGAACATTGGAATAGGTTCTGTAAGTAACATATCTTTTGTGTCTTTAATAAAGTAATCGGCAGTAATATTCAACCCGTTGAACAGAGTCATGTCCAGACCTATATTTAAAGATTCCGATGTCTCCCATTTGATTTTGTCGTTTGCCATATTAACTGCTGTAATGCCTTGATAAAGAGTTTCCGGGGCACCAAAGATATATCTGTACTGCGCATAGTTGGTAAGAACAGAGAGAAATTTATAATTACCTATATTCTGATTACCAATTTGCCCCCAACCTGCTCTGAGTTTTAAATCATCAACAAAATCAAGTTTAAGGTTCTTGAAGAACATCTCATTATTTATCTTCCATGCCAGGGAGAATGAAGGGAAAAAGGCGTATCTGGTTGCTTTTGAAAATTTAGATGAACCGTCGGACCGGGCACTTATTGTTGCAAGATATCGGTTATCATAACTGTAGTTAATTCTACCAAGATACGATATCATTGCTGACTCCCAGGCAGTACCTGTAACAGCTGCCGACCCTGCATTCTGGGCAGCATCTATATATTTCAGACTTGGAAGATCGGCCGGAACTCCGTTTTTACTACCATACAGATTCTCCATTCTTGTACTTTCCATGGTATAACCGGCTAAAGCTTGTAGGTTATGCTTAGTGCCAAAAGATTTGCTGTAATTTATAGTTGATTCCCATAACCAGTTAATTGTTTTTTCGTAACCTCTTGATATTTTGCTCTCTGTATTTTTCTGAGTAGGGCTTACGGTATATACAGGGATAAAATTATAAAAGTCATTGATAAGCATATCCACACCAAAAGATGTCCTGACGAACAGGTTTTTTGTAATATCTGCTTTCAGATACGCATTGCCTACAATATTCTGAGCCTTGGTTTTTGAGTCGGAATAGTTGATTGTAGCGACAGGATTGTTTATATCCACAAAAGGAGAGGCACCAAAGCTGCCATCAGCATTTCTTACCGGCACAGTCGGTTCAAGTCTTACGGCTGTACTCAGAACACCCCAAGATTCGCCGTTTTCATCTATAGTTGTTCTGCTTGACTGACTGTATGAAAGATTGGTCCCGATAGTAAGATATCGCTTTACTTTTGATTCGCCGTTTAACCTTAACGTCATCCGGTCCATAGAGGTGCCTTTGATTATACCATCCTGACTAAAGTATCCGCCAGATGCGGAAAATGTGATATCTTCCCGGCCTCCGCTAACATCAACATAATAATTATGAATGGCTGCAACCCGGGAGATCTCTTTTAACCAATCTGTATTTATGTTCCTGTTGGCCTTATTCAGATCTATTGGGGTGCTTCTCATTGCGTTCAGCTTTGTTTGCAAGTCATACCATTGATCGTTGTTTACAAATTTTGAGTTGTTCAGGATATTTTGTATTCCAGAATAACCGTTAAAAGAGATTTTTGATTCCCCGGTTTTGCCTTTTCTTGTAGAAATGAGGATAACACCGTTTGCACCACGGGAACCATAAATTGCAGATGCAGATGCATCCTTAAGTACCTCAAGTGAAGCGATGTCGTTTGTGTTAAGATACGAAATACTGTTAACAGGCATTCCATCAACAACATATAATGGCTGAGAGTCATTTATGGTACCTATACCTCTGATATTTACGCTCACAGCTCCACCAGGTGAGCCGGAATTTGAGGTTACCTGAACTCCCGGGAACCGGCCTTGCAATGCCTGATCGGCACTTAATACAGCTTGTTTTGTAAGTTCTTCACTTTTAATTGAAGCAACAGAACCGGTTACATCACTTTTCTTTACGGTTCCGTAACCAACAACAAGTAGTTCATCTAAGTTGAAAGCATCATCTTCCATCTGTATACTGACAGATGAAGATGCAACAATAATTTTTGCGGTTTTGTAGGACATAGCCCTGATCTCAAGTATATCTCCTTTTTTTGCATCAATAACAAATTCACCTTTAAGATCTGTTGTTGTCCTTACATTTGAACCGCTTAACAGAACATAAGCTGCAACAACCGGATCTCCGGCTTTGTCTCTGACGATACCTTTAACAGTAAAAATGTTTTGTTGTTTTTTGTTGTCAGGAACGCCAACACTTAAAGTAATCTGCTTCCCGTTAATAGAATAACTTAGTGATAGTTGTTCGCATAACCTTTTAACTACATTTTCTGCAGACTCATTAACAGCACTGAAGTTTAAAAATTGATTTGAGTTGATTGAGTTTGGAGAATACACGAAAGTATATTCAGATTGCTTTTCAATTTCGGATAATACACTCTTCAAAGGTGCATTATCTACTTTCAGATTGACTTTTCCACCTTGGGCAGAAAGATGAAATGACAGAACCAGTGCAAGCAATAAAGAGATCATTCTTTTTATGCTTGAATAATTTACGATGTAGTTTTTCATTAGTAAATAATTTAATACTACAATTAAGTACACCAATAATTATGCAAGCCCTAAGAAATTCTGTAAATTATTTGGGTGTCGTAATGAAAACTACGCTATCTTTAATAGAATAGTCAATTAATGAGATCTTTTTCATAAGATCCAGGACCTGAGAAACAGATTCCTCTCTGAATTTTGCGGTTAGTTTGTTGTTTAAATTAAAATGGCTGGAAATTTTGAAACTAACTCCATACCATCGTTCCATTTTCCTGAATACCCCTTTTAACTCCTCTTCGTCAAATATAAGCCAGCCGTTTTTCCAGCCAACAATGGAGCTCGGTTCAACTGCCTTTTTTGTCTTTATCTCTTTTGCACAGAAGTTGTATTGAATACTCTCATCCTCTTTTAACATGTGAATCACGTTTCCCTTTTTGTCCTGTATATTTACGCTTCCTTTTGAAAGATACAATGAAAAGAAGGGGTCTTCTCTGTATGAATGCAGATTAAAACTGGTTCCTGTAACTACAATATTGAAATTATGCGGGGTGTTTATTTTCATAGGGAACAGGGAATCCTTTTTTACATCAAAATAGGCCTCTCCGTTAAATGTAATGTTCCGTGAATCGCCTGTGAATTTAGAAGGGAAACCAATCTTGCTGCCCGAATTCAGCCATACGACGGAGCTGTCGGGAAGAACTATTTTTCCTTTTACTCCATAAGGTGTAGAGTACTCCATCTGAACTATTCCATCTGCAATAATATTTAATGGCTCCTTAAGCCTGGTGCCGGTTCTCAGACCCAATACAAAAATTCCCGCCACAATTACGGCTGCTGCAGAACACTTTACCGCTAACATAAATATTCTGTTGCGTCGCTCTCTTTTTGCTATATAACTCTTTAGGAAACTAAAATCAGGATTATCTGCCTCTTCATCATCGGTCAGAATGGCAAAGCTGTGCAATTGCTTTATCCGTGAAAATTTTAATTTATTTTCCTCCGACTCGTTAAGCCATTTAAGTAGCAATTTCTTTTCCTGCAGATTTGCATTATTATTTAGATATTTATATATAACCTTGTTCATATTCCTTTTTAAATACACCAGTTATTACTCTCACCCTAAAAATATGATTGCAAAAATTGCACTTAAATAGTCAGACAGGTTAAACTTAAGCTTTACAAGAGCTTTGCTAATCCTGTACTCTATGGTTTTAATGGAGATGTTTTCTTTTTCTGCTATTTCTTTGTTAGTTAATTTTTTATCTCTGCTTAAAAGGAATGTGTTCTTTATTTTAGGAGGCAGTTTTTCTATTGTGTCCCTTATAATATGCTGGATCTCAAAATAAGAAGTGTTGTCGGTATTGGTATAGCTAAGTGCAATAATATTAATATTGTCATCAATATTTACTGCTTCTCCTATTCTTTTTGTTTTTCTGGCCTTGTCCCTAAGATAATTAAGAGCTCTGTTTCTTACAGTAGTCAGAATGTAATATTCGGTGTTATTGTTGTGATCAAGAGACCTTCTTTTTTCCCAAAGATTAATAAAAGACTCCTGTACAATACCTTTGGAAGTTTCAATGTCTCCAATATACTGGAATGCATAGTTCAAAGCCTTCTTATAATATCTCTTGTAAAGCTTTTCAAATTGGACTATGTCATTATTTTCTACGCCTTTAGTTTCGTCCATCCAGTTATTGTTTAAACGTACAGAGCAGAAGTTCTATTGTATGATAAAATTAGAACCATTTTGCTTAACGGCAAAATACTTTTTATTCCCCATCACTGTTCAATATCCCGGATTTTTGAATTATATGCTCCGTTATTGACTCTTTTCCCTTCGGAACGTTTATAGTTGAATTTATAGCTGAAATTGAACAGGATATATGTTCCGGAAACCTGTGACCAACTATTTGTCTGACTTTGGGCAGATGTTATGGTATTGAAAATGTTTTTAGAATTTAACAGATCATGAGCAGATATTCCGAAACTTGCATTACGTTCCTTCAAGAATTTATAATTCAAGGAGGCATTCAGCAGGTTGATTGTCTGATCGGTATTTCTGTTATAGGGGTTCCGGGAAATATAAGTATTGCTGTATGCAGATATGTTTATCCTTCCAGACAAAATCACGGTATTCAGATTCACCGAGAGCTGTTCGCTGAAGAAACGATCGCGTACACCTGTACTACGTCTGTTGAATGAATAACTGCTTTGGGACTTGATATTGAATTCAAAATATTCAGAAAAGTTGCTTTTCAAATTGATGGCAAGTCCGGCACTTTGTTGGATGGATTGTATTAGGTCATTGCCTATATATACAGGCACATTCTCATATCTGTACTGCATTGTTGTGCTAAGTACAGATCCCAGAAAGTTCACCGGGAGCGAAACCTCCAGTTGTGGTGAAAAATGATACCGGCTCTCTCCATTCTTGTATAAAGATAAATAGGAACCGGCTTTAGCAAGGTAATTATTATATTGCTGCAGGATAGTGTCCTTTTTAAAAAATGTAAAGCCATTCAGACTTATAGGGTTTGTAGTGTAAGAGCTTGTAATGGATGTGTTTACACAGATATCATTCTCCATAAAGTTAAGTCTGACAGACAAGTTATGAGTGTATGATTGTTTAAGATCGGGATTTCCGACTGTCAGGAATGATCCGCTACCACTGTTTATTACAGGAGTCAGCATATTCGATCCGGGAATGGTCACTCTGCTTGAGTAGCTGACAGCTAATTGGCTGCTGGATGTATTAAATAAAGCGTTCTGACTAAATTGAAACATAGGCAAAAATGCAAAATAAGTATTATGCCTATCAATTCCTTTATCTATATTGGTATAAATCTGCGTCGATACCTGACTCTTTAGTCCCAGAACTAACCTGAGCTGTTTACGAATCCTTGTCAGATTCAATTCCGGGATAATAAATTTAGAACGGTCGGTGTAATTATACATCTGAGTGTAATCATATAGCCCTGTCATGTTATCAACAACTATCTTCCGGCTTTGAGTGTTGTTGATCATTCCTGTGACCTGAGCATTTATACTTGTGTATCTGGAGAATTCATACCCCAATCTTGGAGTAAAGCTTATCTGATAACCATTTCTTTGGATAGGTCCCGATAAATCAAGGTATGTGTATGAGGCATTCCGGACAGTAGTGTCTTTTCTTATCTCTTGTTGAGAGTTATCTGTAGCTGAAGCAGAAACATCTGTGCCAAAAGATAATTTCTGAGAAATCTTCCATTTCCATCTGGTGCCGTATCTGCCCTGAAATCCATGTTCCTGGTTTGCTGCACTGTTTCGGAAGAGTGAAACAATAGAACCATCCATAATATTGGAGTTCATTATTGAGGAGGATTTCTCCCGATTTATAAACGTACTTTCTGCATAGATGTCTATTGTATGATTCTTTGGTTGGGCAATGATATTGATTCCTATATTATGACTGCTGGTGGCTTCATTGAGAGATGTTGAATCTTTGACATCCCTGTAATTGTACTCTTGAGTGGGGAAAAACGATTGTTCGCGATATGTGAGATTTGAACTGTGTTTTTGTTCAAAGGAGTATTTAGGTTGTATTTCTATTATTTTCTTTTTATCTGGGAAAACGGAGCCATTTATATCAACAACTGTTTGCTTGTTATCCCCGGAGATATTGGCTTGGTTGACAGATAATTCGTCGATCATATTTGTGGATCTGTTGATATTGTTATGAAAGATATTGGATTGAAAAATACCTTTTTTATCTCCAAAATAATTGAGTGTAACACCGGAACTGTATCGGTCCTTATATTGTCCGTCATTACCCTCTGTCAGATCTTTACCATAACTCAATAAGGCGTGTCCAACAGTGATTTCTGTAAGCTTACTGAAAGTGATGAAATTAAAGATCCAGCGTTTAGGCGCATTTGTGTTTCCAAGATGTTTGTCCTGCTCGCTTATCTCTTTAAATGCCTCAATCGAAATAATATCTTTGGCATCGAGGTATCCCATCAGGTGGCCAAGGCCGCTTACTCCGGAGCCGAAGACCTTTCGTCCGTCAACATAAGCCCCACTAACCTGCTCCCCCTGAAACCAAACGCCCATATCTATTGTCACTCCGGGGAGTTTAGCAACCAAAGAGCCGACATTGGCTCCCGGAAGCGTTTTAAACGCCGCTGCATTGAACTGAACTGTATCACCGCGATATATCACCTTCTTTACTCGTGCACTCACAACCGCTGCATCAATTTCAAATGTGCGCTGTACCATTTGTATTGTATCATATACTTGTATGTCAGATTTCTTGTCCGTCTTTATTTTAGCGATTCTGTATCCGAGGAAAGCAGCTTCCAGATAAACCGGCTGTTTGGATAGAGAAAAATTATATGCTCCGTTGGTGTTGGTTATGAAATGAATTGTGTCTTTTGGTAAGAATATGGATACCACAGTTCCAGCTAATGGCTTGTTAGTCACAGAATCAACTACAACCCCGTTTATGGACAGAGACCGATCTCTACTCTCTTGACCATGAGCCAGTAGAGTAAACAATAGTAGGACTGAGAATAAGAAAAAATATTTTAAGATAACCTTCATAATAATTATACCACAACTATAAGATTTTGTAAATATAAATAATTATACATAATATTGTATATCAATTTTTTAAATAAAAGATCATGAAAAGGATACTATCGTTTTTATTTATACTTGCTGTATGTCTGGTTGCCTCATCTTCAAATACGATTTCGGCGACAAATAGTAAACAAGAACAAAAAAAGGAAAAAGTAAAAGTTATATGGGTTTCCGGCATAGTGACAGACGAACAAGGCAATCTTCTTAATGGTGTCATTATTATGGTAGGAAGAGAGTCAGAATCAGATATTCTGTTTGGAGTAGAAAGTTCAGATGGAGGAAAATACAAAATTCGTCTAAAAAGTAACCAAACATTAATTTTTTCTCTTAATGGATATGAATCTCAAAAAATTGAAATTAAGGGCAAAGATGAAATAGATGTTGTAATGAAAAAACTAAAAAAATAGAATCTCATCTTAAATATATGAAAATGAAAAGAGTATTAACCTCATTCTTGATTCTTACTGTCTGTGCCGCTGTTTCATCCTCAAATACGATTTCGGCGACAAATAGTAAACAAGAACAGGAAAAAGAGAAAAAGGAGAAGGTAAAAAGACTGATAATTTCAGGTATAGTAACAGATGAGCAAGGCAATCGTCTTGATGGGGTAGTTATATTGCCTGTAAGAGAATCCGACTCAGAACCCCCGGTGGGAACAATTACTCATAATAGGGGACAATACAATATTTATATTAATAGTAACAGAACTCTTGTATTTTCTCTGGCTGGTTATGAATCTCAAAAAATAGACATTAAAGGCAGAGATGAAATAGATGTGACAATGAAAAAAATCCAAAAGGAGAAATAACAGCATACCTAATTACTAGGCTAAAACGACAAAGTTATCTGTTGAAGTTTCCCACAAGTAAGGCAAATCATGTGAAACAGCAAAAAACTGTGATCTGCCAGTTGATTTCGCAACAGTCATATAATGAGCATGATACAAAATTATTTTGATAATTCAAACCTACGAAAATACTGTAAGTGTTTTATTGATAAGAATTTGCTAAAAACTACTGCAACGCTCCGTGCCACAGGAGCAAAGTATCTGAGTTTAGTACGTGGGATAGAGGGAGTATTTAAATGCATTATATAGAGTCAATTACTAATAACTTCTTGGATGTACTTCCAAGAAGTTATTAGTAATTGACTCAGATATAGAAAATTAATAAGTTTTGAAAATGTCGCTTAGCACATGTGAAACTTCGAGGGAGTTGTTAGGTTGATATAAAAAAACCGGAACATGTGCAATATAGCACAGTCCCGGCATTTAATGTTAATATTGAAATACTAATAGGTTATAGCTGTGTTTGCATGCCTGTAAATAAGATTTTTTGCCAATCCTGTGCCATTGTAAGTAGCCTTTTCTGGTAATACAACTTCTGGAGTTGCGCCAACCATATCATATGTGCGTAAAATCCAGTTGCCATTTTTATTGGAGAGGACAACGAACGTATTTATCTTATAATAGTTGTCGAAGCTGTGTTCAATATAGGTGATCTCTTCTCCTGCAGGGATGGTTATCAGGTCCCTTGTCTCGGTTTGGTTAGAAGGGTTGTAGTAGTGCACCTTATTGTCACCGGTCGAGTAGTAGATTACAGTGTTAAGTGCTGTACTGGCACCACCTTTAAGGGCAAAAAGCTTACCGGTAGTCACACCAAAATTAGATGGAATTACCAACCCTCCTGCTCCATAGTCATATATATAGCCATACTGAATATTGCTGGTACCTATTTGCCACAGATAATATACGTTAGTACTCCTGTTTTTTACAATTACATAGCTTCGGCCTGCAGAAGTTGACTGGTAAGCCTGGGTGCCCATGTAAATAAGGTCGCAGTTTGTAAAGTAGGCCTGTCCAACAGGTCCAAGGGTAAGAGGAGAGGCTTTCACTACTGCATTTTTTACAGGAGCATATGTTGTTACATAGTATCCGGCAAGTTCTCCGGCTATGTCGTCATATACCATTGCCGAACTGGACATTACAGATACAGTGGGGTTCAACTTCATGTTGTTGACCGGGTATGGGTAACCGAACTCTCCAACATTAGATCCGTTATTGTTCACGAAGCATACTGAATTGTTGTTCATTAACATGTATCCCATGGTTGTGGCCCATACTCCTTGTGGTTTTTTAACAGCTGGTTTCTCGAGAAATGCCTCATCCCATTTTTTAAGCAATTTCATATTCTCTCCATGGTAGATTCTCATATCCTCGTCGGTACATACCATAATTGCCGGTTTGAATGCAACCCTTGTCTTTGTGCCATCGGGGTTTATTACATTATAGAAGTAACGATTAACCTCATATGTAGACCGGATTGGTTTGCCGGGCAGATCCTCACCATTTATCTGCTTGAGAATGTTTTTGTTCACGACCCCGAATCTATCAATGAAATCTATGTCTGTGCGAGAGTTCTCGTACTTATTGATGTAATATCCTATTCCGAAAATACTCGAAACAGTAAGAGTCGTTTTCTTATAAACCGATGTTTTGTTAACCTTGTCTGTAGCTCTGAAAATGAGAGAGTATGTACCAGATAACAAAGAGACTGAATAATCCAGCTTTCTGGTTTTTCCCAGAGTATCGCATTGAGTTCCTACGATAGCTGCCGGGTATGCATACCAGACATAATCGTATTTAGCTTCATCTCCCTCCAGTTTTGGATCTATCACCAGTTTCTCAAGTGATATGGCGGAGTACGTTTCTTCTATCCCGGAAATCAGAACAGGAGCAACCTGTTTGGGGTCCAGGTAATCATAGTTTCCGGTGTCCTTAACGCACCCGGTAAGATATACAATGAGTAGTAGTGCTAAAAGATATTTTGTAATTTGTTTCATAGTCATGATGTTTTAAGGGAAAATAACTCTTGTGATTCCATCTGCTTCATAAAGAGGTCCATGAGCCAGTTCGTATTCAGCTAATTTTGTCTTTGCTTTTATTGCTAAATACACTCTGTAATCGGTTGTTAAAACCTGGTCGAAATCACTGAATTCTACGTAATTGATAATGAATTTCATCTTCTCCTGTCCCCATGGACCAAAGATTGAAAGGTAACTGTTAGCCACATCCCAAAGTGCAGGTTTTACAGCCTGAGCGGTGATTTTTATTGTGTAGCTTGTGCGGTCCTTGATACCTGCAATAAAGTAATCGTTGGTGGTAATTGCAAGGTCGAGCCGGAATTCTGCTGTGTTCATCTCCGGAGTGCGTTTAACCTTGACAGGGATCGCTACGGATACCTTATTTGCCGGCATAACTATCTGAGTTGCAATACTCGGATCGTTAAATGCAACATAATGGGTTCCTGCAACAGCGGCACCTGGCTGGCCGACATTTGTTTGTACTATCGGAAGTGGCCGATCCTTGTCTGAAGGCATACCTGTCAGCTGTACATCGACCCATATTATCTCTTCAACAACAGAGTTCTCCGATAGAAAGAAAGAGAAAGAGACACTGTCTTGCTGAGGATCTCCCTTGCTGTTACTGGTACCTCTGAAGAAAAACAGAGAACTTTCGCTGTCAAATTTGTTAACCATCTTCTCCTGGCAGGCTGCGGACATCACCGCAAGGGCCAGCAGTAAAAAACTGTATTTTATAGTTTTAATTTTCATGATTTGGAATGTTTATTCGAACATTAATTGTGATTGCGGAAGAGGTAATTTATAGTTGGCCTCGGCAACATCTTTTACAACGGGCCATGTGAATTTTGTATACCCAAGACGTTTATAGAAGAAAATCATCTGTCCTTCTCCATAGAACTCTTTGCGGTACTCCTTTTCCAGACAATCTTTTATAGCTGCGTCAGTTGTAAGTTTGGTGTCCAGCGACGCATCCAGAACCCGTGCAATACGATAGTCGCGGAAAAGATCAGGACGTCCGCACTCGGTTGCAATAAAATACATCTCAGCAAGTCTCATCAACGGGATGTCCTTAACAGCAGTCTTACTGTCGGTGTCATTGAATTTCTTGAAAAAGTTAAAGTTCCCTGCCAATGGTATCACGCGTGTCTCCCAAAGACGGCTATTCCTGTAACGAATGTCTGAGGCGTGAAGAGTAGACTCAAATGCTGTATTGAGATATGCTGTATTCTGTGTATAGGCTGTTGTGTTGTTGAAAAAAACAGGTGTAAGCGTCTGAGTTGCCAACGTGTTGTAAACTGCGAATATGTGCTCGGTGGGAAATGTCAGCTGACCATTGTTTGCTGCAGACTCGTTTCCGAGCAAGAATTTAGACGTCCCGTCACTGTTTTTAGCTGTTATGACTGCCAACGAATTATCCAGTGCATTGACTTTGTCACCAATCCACAGGTAGTAGCGGGCCTTTGCTGCACGCACTGCGTAGTAGTTAAATCTTGACTGGCGGAAAAAATGGAAATCATCTGCCGGATAAGGTTTTGTTTTGTCAATTCCAGCAAGAGTGGAAGGAGAATTCAAAACAGTGTTAGTGTAGGTAAGGATAGGGTCACTTGCAAGCAGCTGTTCAGCTGTGTTAAGATCGCCGATGATATTGTTCAGTACTTCTTGGTATGATATTGCTATCAGTTTGTTAGGGTCCTTTGTAACAGTTTTTAAATATGGTATTGCCTTGTCGCTGAGGACCATCTTTCCCGGGGTACTGCCCCAGTTACGCAAAATCTCCAGATGCAGGAATGCACGCAGACCTAAAGCCTCGCCTTTGATAATGTCGTAATTTCCGTTTGCAAACATATCTTTCTTAGCGTCAATATCCTCCAGCA
>CAZREC010000031.1:0-26082 GCA_964599025.1 uncultured Muribaculaceae bacterium
AGTAGACTTCAAGGAGCTTCGTGGCCTTGAGGGTATCCGTACAGCAACTCTGGATTTCAACGGTACTCCTATTCACATTGGTATAGCACACCAGCTAGGTAACGCTCGCAAGTTGCTGGATGGAATCCGTTCAGGTATGTATAACTTCCATGCAATTGAGATTATGGCTTGTCCCGGTGGATGTATCGGAGGTGCAGGTCAGCCGCTTCACCATGGTGACTCTAGTATAATACAAGCCCGCTTTGAGGCAATCTACAGAGAAGATGCAAGCAAGACAATCCGCAAATCGCATGAGAATCCTTATATTATTAAGCTGTATGAAGATTATCTTGGTCACCCTATGAGCGAGAAAGCACATCATCTTCTTCACACCAAATACTTCGAAAAAAATAAAAACTAATTCACCATGACTGCATTTAAATTACAAGAATGTCATAAAAAAACCATAGAGGATATTTGTAACTCATATAACAACGATCCTGGCGACCTTATCAAGATTCTACACAAGTGTCAGACTGCTTTCGGATATCTTCCGGAGGACGTTCAACGTGTAGTGGCCAAGATTCTGAATATTTCAGTAGCCAAGGTTTACGGGGTTGTTACATTTTACTCTTTCTTTACTATGACCCCAAAAGGCAAACACGCTATATCGGTTTGTATGGGAACAGCATGCTATGTTCGTGGTGCCGAGAAGGTTCTGGATGAACTTAAGGAGCAGCTGAAGATCAAGGTTGGAGGAGTGACACCAGATGGTAAATTCTCTCTCGATTGTCTGAGGTGTGTAGGTGCATGCGGACTGGCTCCGGTAGTATTAATCGGAGACAAAGTATACGGAAGACTCGAAGCATATCAGGTTAAAGAGATTCTGGATAGTTACGAAGACTAGTTTTGTCTTCTGATATATGTGAAAAGAGGCTGTCTGTAAAAGGCAGCCTTTTTTTTCGTAGAGCGACAGAGCCACATTGCAGTAGTTTTTAGCAAATCTCTGCTTATCAATTATATGCAATGATATTGTTAAATAAAATACTCCGGCTATTGACACTAATGCATTGGAAATAAATCACATGCTAAAAACTACTGCAATGTCACCCTCTGGCCTCCTTCAGACCTTTCATATCCAGTATCTCAATCTCTTTTCTGGATACCGATATCAGCCCATCTTGCTCCATCTCATGAAGTATTCTGGCCAGAGAGGGTCTGGTTACACCAAAAAACTTTGCAAGCTCAGTCTGATTCTTGTCAAGCGACACTACATTTTTCTCTAATCTGAAATTTTGGTCTGCACTTTGTTGCCGGTAGAGAGAAGTCAGAATATAATGCGCAAGCTTTCCCCTGATTGTTTTTATTGTAAGCATCTGTAGCTTTTCTGAGAGAAACTGAGCCTTGTTTGCATTGAACTGTATATACCTCTCCATAAAACTTGTGTCACGCTGGAACAGTTTTAAAATATCCTCCTTTGATATAAAAAGAATCTCGCTTTTTTCCGTTGCTGTGACATCTACCGGAAAAACATTCACTTTGGCAAAAATGAATGCTGGTGCAAGAGGGCGGACAGCATTAATTTTCTCAATGCTTAAAACACCGCCTGTTTCGTTTATCATCTCAGTCTTAACCGATCCTTTAACAAGAAGATAGAGACCCTTGCAGATATCGCCCTGACGAGCTACAACCTCACCCTTTTCATATATTTTTGTCTTACTTTCAATACCCTCCATGATTGAGGGGTCTTCGCGTAAAAGGATGTCGCCAAATATGGGACATTTTTTTTTATCCGGAATATTCATTAACTTAAAAGATATTTAGCAAATATATGTATTTATCATTAGTGTAACAATTATTACACTTTAATGGTTTTCCCTATCCTAAATTTGTATCAGAAATAAACCAAAAAATATATGATTATGAGTAAAATGTTTTGTTACCAGTGTCAGGAGACCGCAAGAAACAGCGGTTGCACCATTCAGGGCGTATGCGGCAAAACTGCAGATGTGGCAAATCTGCAGGATCTGCTGGTTTTTTTATGCAAGGGAATATCTATGTACACGGTCCCGTTAAGAGAGATGGGTGTAGAGAACTCAGAGGTGAACAAGTTTATCACCGACTCACTTTTTATGACAATCACAAATGCCAACTTTGACAAAGATCGATTTGTAACAAGGGTAAAACAGGCAATTGTAATAAGAGATAATGTAAGAGCAGTGTTTGTGTCAAAGGGAGGCAACATTAGTGATATTACATTTGAAGGAGCGTTCTGGACATCAGACAAACTTGAGGAGATGGAAGAGAAGGCTACACAAATAGGTGTTCTGGCAACAGAAAATGAAGATGTCCGCTCTTTGAGGGAACTTACAGTTTACGGACTTAAAGGTATGGCAGCCTATGCAGAGCATGCTTTCAACCTGGGTCATGAGGACAACAACATCTATGCTTTTATGCAGAGGGCACTTGTAGATGTAACAAAGAGCAACCTCTCTGTTGACCAGCTTACAGGACTTGTGCTTGAGACAGGCGAAAACGGAGTTAAGGTAATGGCTCTTCTGGACAAGGCCAACACTACTGCTTATGGTAATCCGGAAGTTACAAAGGTGAATATCGGCGTACGCAAGAACCCTGCTATCCTTATCTCTGGCCATGATTTGAAGGATATGGAAGAACTACTTAAACAGACAGAGGGAACAGGTGTTGATGTATACACCCATTCTGAGATGCTGCCTGCCAATTACTATCCAAAGTTCAAGCAATACAAACACCTTGCAGGTAATTATGGAAGTTCATGGTGGAAGCAGATTCAGGATTTTGAAACCTTCAATGGTCCCGTACTGTTTACAACAAACTGTATTGTTCCGCCAAGACCTACATCTACCTACAGTGATAGGATCTACACAACAGGCGCATCGGGATTTGCAGGATTCAAACATATAGCAGACAGAAAAGACGGTCTTGCCAAAGATTTCTCACCAATAATTGAACATGCTAAAAGATGTGCACCTCCAACAGAGATTGAGACAGGCGAAATTATAGGCGGATTTGCCCATGCTCAGGTTTTTGCACTCGCAGATAAGGTTGTTGAAGCAGTAAAATCGGGAGCTATACGCAAATTCTTTGTTATGGCAGGATGTGACGGACGTATGAAGGACAGGAACTACTACACCGAATTTGCGCAGGCACTTCCAAAAGACACAGTTATTCTTACAGCAGGTTGTGCAAAGTATCGTTATAATAAACTTGCACTTGGCGATATAGGGGGAATTCCTCGTGTTCTGGATGCCGGTCAGTGTAATGACTCTTATTCACTGGCAGTTATTGCCATGAAACTTAAGGAGATTTTCAACGCAAACAGCATAAATGACCTCCCTATTGCATACAACATTGCGTGGTACGAACAAAAGGCCGTAATAGTCCTGCTTGCACTTCTTGCCCTTGGAGTTAAGAACATACACCTCGGCCCTACACTTCCGGGCTTCCTATCTCCAAATGTAGCAAATGTGCTTGTAAAGAACTTCGGTATCGCTCCGATTGGTTCTGTTGACGAGGATATGAAGCTATTTCTGGGCAAATAGTTTTTGTCTGATGGATAATTGCCTTCTAAGGCCGTGCGCAGCAATTACCCACTTTACACTCACACGCTAAAAAACAAAGGCGATTACCAAGATTATTCTAATGCAGATTAGATGCCGGTAATCGCTTGTTTTTATATATTTGTGAAAATTCGTTAATCTTAATTGTTAACTAGAAATATGGACGAAATAATTTTAAATGATCACAACAAGGCGGAATACCCGCCTATGCATTCGGCGGAGCATATTTTAAACCAGACAATGGTAAGGCTGTTTGGGTGTAAAAGGTCAGTTTCCACTCATATTGAGAGAAAAAAGAGCAAGTGTGATTATTTAATCGATCAGGAACCATCACCGGAACAGATAAAGGAGATTGAGAATAAAGTAAATGATACCATAAATCAGAATTTTCCAGTTACAATTTCATTTGTCAAAAGGGGAGAGGTGCCTGAGATGGTGGATCTGAGTAAACTTCCGGATGATGTGAGTAGTACTGTCAGAATAATCACCATTGGTGATTATGATGTATGCGCATGCATAGGTTCGCACGTAAATAATACTTCCGAAATAGGTAAATTCAGAATAATAAGTACCGATTATTCAGATAGTAGGTTGAGAATCAGATTCAAACTGGATAATTAACAGTTAGTCTTAACGACAGGTCGCCTGATAAATATTTTACTCTCGTTTAAATTCACTACTTTTGCAAACTATTTAATATTTTATGAGCGATAACAGTTTAGTGACGAAGCTCTACGGGCTTCGCGAAAAATTTGAAGGAATATCAGAGCAGATCTCTGACCCCGGCGTGATGTCGGATATGAAGAGGTATGTATCTCTTAATAAGGAGTACAGAGAGCTCGAACCTATAGTGAACGCAGGGGACAAGTACAGAAAGATGGTGGAGGACCTGGAGGCAGCAAAGGATATCATACAGAACGAGAAAGATGAAGAACTTCGCGAAATGGCCAAGGAGGAGATAGCTACATTGGAGGAGATGATGCCAATTGCAGAAGAGGAGCTTAAGCTACTGCTCATACCGGTTGACCCTCAGGATTCCAAAAATGCGATAGTAGAGATACGTGCAGGTTCTGGCGGAGACGAGGCCTCGATTTTTGCGGGGGACCTTTTCCGCATGTACGCAAAATTTGCTGAGAGAAAGGGGTGGAAGATGGAGATCAACAGCCAGAGTGAAGGATCATCCGGAGGTTATAAGGAGGTTATATGTAAGGTTTCGGGACAAGGTGTATATGGAGTTCTGAAATATGAGAGTGGAGTCCATCGTGTACAAAGGGTGCCTCAGACAGAGACACAGGGCCGTGTTCACACATCAGCAGCATCAATAGCGGTTCTTCCGGAAGCAGATGAGTTTGATGTGGAACTCAACATCAGCGACGTTCGTAAGGATACATTCTGTTCTTCGGGACCGGGCGGACAATCTGTAAATACTACTTATTCTGCTATTCGCCTTACTCACGTTCCAACAGGTATTGTGGTTCAGTGTCAGGATGAGAAATCTCAGATAAAGAACTACGAAAAGGCACTGGATGAATTGAGGACACGTCTTTATAACCTTGAGTATGAGAAATATCTGAACGAAATTTCTGCAAAGCGCAAGACAATGGTCTCTACCGGTGACAGGTCGGCAAAAATCAGGACATACAACTACCCCCAGTCCAGAGTAACCGACCACAGAATAAATTATACTATGTACAACCTTCCGGTCTTTATGGATGGAGCAATTCAGGAGGTTATTGACCAGCTTCAGATAGCCGAAAACTCGGAGAGGTTAAAAGCGTCCGGAGAGTAACAATGAATTATGTCGAATTATACAACAATATAGTTCGCAAAGGCAGTTTCCTTTGTGTAGGGCTTGACTCTGACCCGGAACTTTTTCCTGAACACATAAGTGTGCTTTCTAATCCCATTTATGAGTTTAATAAGGCGATAATTGATGCTACTGCACAATATACTGTCGCCTACAAACCAAACCTCGCATTTTACGAAGCCTGCGGAGCATCAGGATGGACTCAGCTTGCCCTTACTGTGGAATATATCAGAAAAAAAGACCCCTCAATTTTCATTATTGCTGATGCAAAGAGGGGAGATATAGGGAACACTGCAAAGCTTTACGCAAAAGCTTTTTTTGAAAAGCTGGATTTTGATGCAGTTACATTGGCACCATACATGGGAAGAGACTCTGTTGATCCCTTTCTTACATACAATAACAAATGGTCGATAATTCTGGCTCTCACCTCAAACCAATCGGCCGAAGATTTTGAGATGAAAAAAATGGAATCGGGACAACCACTTTTCCGCAAAGTAATGGAAGAGTCCATGAGCTGGGGTTCAAAAGAGAACACTATGTTTGTTGTTGGTGCAACCCGTCCAGAGAAACTGGCCGAAATCAGACAGTTCTGTCCGGATCATTTTTTTCTGGTGCCGGGAGTAGGCACACAGGGAGGCTCATTAGCAGAAGTTGCCAAAGCAGGATTGAACAGACATTGTGGTATGCTTGTGAATGTATCCAGAGCTATAATTTTTGCTGACCGGAGCGAACGGTTTGCCGAGGTTGCTGAAGAAAAGTCAGGCGAGATGGCTGCTGAAATGGCAGCTCTGCTTAAAACCTTGCTATAACTGTCTGACGACCCTTTACGTGTTGTCCTCTTGTAACCTGTATACGGGAATCTATCGGGAGAAAAAGATCTACCCTTGAACCAAACTTTATGAAGCCTGTCTGGTCACCCTGTTCAACAGGAGTCCCTTCTTTAGCATAACAAACTATTCTTCTGGCAAGAAGTCCCGCTATTTGTCTGAAAAGCACAGGTGTTCCGTTATGGTCAACAACAATTGATGTCCTCTCATTTTTCTCGGAAGATTTCGGGTGCATGGCAACAAGGTAATTTCCCGGATGATACTTGAAGTAACTTACCACTCCGCCAACAGGGAACCAGTTGATATGTACGTTAAAGACACTCATGAAAACCGAAACCTGAATACAGTTGCATTTAAGGTATTCACCCTCATAAACCTCTTTTACAATTACAATTTTTCCGTCTGCAGGTGCAAGTACGGCCGTGTCGTCAGACAAGACGACTCTGTTTGGAAACCGGAAAAACCTTAGCAGAAATGAGAAAATCAACAGACCTGCAAGAGCAGATATATAGCTTGTAATGGTTGAACCTTTCCATAAAAAAACAATTGCAACAGCAATTGAAATCATAAAAAATCCTTTGATTACTATTCCGTACCCCTCCTTATGAATGCGCATTTTATTTAATTATATGAGTGAACAAAGTTTAATATAGGCTATGGCTGCAGGGAAAGCGATTAATGCACCGTCGAATCTGTCCAGCAGACCTCCGTGTCCTGGCATCAGTTTTCCTGAATCCTTCACGCCAAAGTTACGCTTTAATTGAGATTCGGCCAAATCGCCCAGAACGCCAAAAAGATTTATGATCAGAGATATTGCAATCATGTGTATAAGAGGGAAATCGGTAAGTTTGAAAAGAAATAGCAAAACACCTGTCAGTAAAGCAAAGAACAATCCTCCAAAGAACCCTTCCCATGATTTTTTAGGAGAGATAGAGGGGAAAAGCTTGTGTCCCTTTTTCTGACCGAACAACATACCAATCACATAGGCTCCAACATCTGATGACCATGTTATGATAAACAACGATAGTAAAATAAGTGGTTTATACTCACCTGTGTCACTGAAAAGAATAAAGTTTGTAAGAGCGAACGGCAATGCGGCATACAAAATGGCACTGATAAGATATGGGTGTCTGTTGTATAATTCTAACTTCTTTTCATACAGGAGAGTTATGAAGATCCCCAATACTGGAAAAGTTACAAGATATATATACTTGATATCCATTCCAAAACCCTTGTACATAAACATGAAAAGATATAGCATGAGCCCCGATGCGACAGAGAGTATCTGAGCTGTCTTATAGCTCTTTCCCAAACTCATCTGAGTATACTCCACCATCATTAGTCCTATAGAGAACAACATCACTAAAGCAAAAATGACAGGGCCCGTTAATAGAGCTCCTATCATTATTGCTAAGAATATTGTTCCGCTTATTGTTCTGACTACTGTATTATTCATTTTTCAGTATAGCTCCGTTATCTTCAACTTTTGGAGGAATGACATCTTCCTGAGGAAGCTGTTTCCCGGCACGTTTCCCGAATATTGTCTCCAGATCTTCCGCGAATATAACCTCTTTCTCAAGAAGTTGTTCTGCGAGTTTTGTGAATCCCTCTATATTATCATTCAGTACCTGTTTGGCAGTAATATATGATTCGGCAACAAGTCTCTTTGCCTCTGCATCAATCAGCTCAGCGGTCTTTTCGCTATATGGTTTGCCAATTGTGAAACCCGAAGATTCGGTTGAATCATAGAAAGATATGTTTCCGATCTCTTTACTCATACCCAGGTAAGAAACCATCGCATACGCCTGTTTAGTTATCTTTTCAAGGTCACTTAATGCCCCTGTCGATATTTTCCCGTTTATTATCTCTTCAGCCGCTCTTCCACCTAGAGTTGCAGCCATTTCGTCCATCATCTGTTCGGTGGTTGTTATCTGACGCTCCTCCGGTAAATACCAGGCAGCACCCAGGGACCTTCCTCTTGGAATAATTGTAACCTTTAACAATGGGTTTGCGTTAGGCAGGATCCAGCTTACAGTTGCATGTCCGGCTTCATGAAAGGCAATTGTCCTCTTCTCCTCAGGAGATATTATCTTGCTTCTTCTCTCAAGCCCGCCTATTATTCTGTCAACAGCGTCAAGGAAATCCTGTCTGTCTATAAATTCCTTATTGTTTCTTGCAGCTATAAGGGCAGCTTCGTTACAAACATTAGCTATATCTGCACCGGAGAACCCCGGGGTCTGTTTTGCAAGAAATTCAATTTTGAATCCTTCTGCAAGTTTCAGAGGCCTAAGATGAACCTCAAATATCTCAATCCTCTCTTTTAGTTCCGGCAGGTCGACATGTATCTGCCTGTCGAAACGTCCCGCTCTCATAAGAGCCTTGTCAAGAATATCGGCCCTGTTTGTTGCAGCCAGAATAATAACTCCGGAGTTTGAACCAAAACCATCCATTTCTGTAAGTAATTGGTTTAAAGTGTTTTCTCTTTCGTCGTTTGATGAAAATCCTGCGTTTTTGCTCCTTGCCCTGCCAACCGCATCAATCTCGTCAATGAACACGATACATGGTGCCTTCTCCTTGGCCTGACGGAAGAGATCTCTCACTCTTGATGCACCCACACCCACGAACATCTCAACAAAATCAGATCCCGAAATAGAGAAGAAAGGAACATTTGCTTCTCCTGCAACTGCCTTCGCAAGTAAGGTTTTCCCGGTTCCCGGAGGGCCAACAAGTAGTGCTCCTTTAGGAATTTTACCACCCAGATTTGTATATTTCTTGGGATTTTTCAGGAAGTCGACAATCTCCATAACCTCAACTTTTGCCTCTTCCAGACCTGCCACATCCTTGAATGTGATTTTTGTGTTACCGTTTTCTCTATCAAATAGTTTGGCCTGTGATTTTCCTACAGAGAAGATTCCTCCTCCGCCCTGGGCCCCTCCACCCATGCTTTTGTTCATTTTTCGGAACATGAAAATCCATAAGGCAACCAGAATAAGAGGAAACAACAACCACTCCATGGCTTTGCCGAAATAGTTTGTTCTCTCTTCTGTCTCCAGTGAGAATCTGTTAGGTGCCGGCAGCTGTTGCCTTACCCCCTCGAATTGCTCCTCTGCATTAAAGTTAGCCGATACTATAAAATAAAAATGGGGACCGAACTTTGGTATCTTGCCGCCAAATTGGTTCTTGTATTTTACAAGACGGTCCTTTTTAATGAAAACTTCTGCTCTGTTGAGGTTTGTGATAAATATAATCTTCTCAACGTCTCCGGATGTGGCCATCTGTTCTTTAACTTTTGACCACTCTGTCTTTACCGGTTCTCCGCCATCGTATGAACTCCACATATACACAATGCCTGCAAGCATTATGACATAAATCCACATTATATTGAATTTCGGGGGCCAGTATTTAGAACCAGGTTTATTAGAATTGCTGTTTTTTGGTAATTCCATTATGCTATTACTTGAATAAGTTAGTCTTTGTCTTTGTATGTTGTTTTTTCTGAGTCGGCCCAGAGATCTTCCAGTCTGTAGAAGAGCCTGTATTCAGTCTGGAAAATGTGAACTACAATGTTAGTGTAGTCAAGAATTATCCAGAATGCGTTTTCCCTGCCCTGCATGCGGACAACCTTCCTGTTGCATTTTCTGAGCATCATCTCCTCAATGTTGTCTGCGATTGCCAGTACATTGGGAGTGGAATCGGCATTGCATACTACAAAGTAGTCAGAAATTGCTGTGCCTATTTTCTTCAGATTTAAAGAACAAACATTTTGGGCACGTTTCTCCAGCATTGCTTCTGCTATGCATTTCAATTCAACTATGTCGGTATCGATATTTTCAATTTTCTTTATTGTCACATCTTCTTTTTTTACAGCCGGAGCAACCTTTTTGGGCTTTTTCTCCTCTGTAGTCGTAATTTTTTTTGTTGGCACTATACTGTATTTTAAATTATTTCCTTTAATATCATGCAAAAATACTGCAATTTTGCGACCAATTATAATTTAATTATTATGGCACTTGAGATTAAATGGTTCGACACGATAGATTCTACTAATTATGAGGCCTTTAGGCAAATTGAAAACGCAGAAGACTTCACTACATATGCTGCTATATTTCAGACATCTGGCAGAGGTCAGAAAGGGAACAGCTGGGAGAGTGCAGCGGGGAAAAATCTTACATTTTCTGTTTTGATAAGACCTATATTTCTTAAGGCTACAGATCAGTTTCTTGTATCTCAGATTGTTGCCCTGGGCATAGTGAAGTATTTGAAAGGTTTTGGAATTGAGGCCAAAATAAAATGGCCAAATGACATTTATGTAGAAAACAGAAAGATTTGCGGCATTTTGATTGAACATTACCTTAGTGGTGCCAATTTGTCAGTTTCAATACTTGGAATTGGAATAAATATTAATCAGAGAGAATTTGCTTCAGACGCACCAAACCCGACATCTTTATTATTAGAGACAGGAGAGGAGCACCAGCTGGAAATGGAACTGGAGAGTGTCCTTAAATATATAAAAGAGTATTATGACAAGCTGAATGTCAAAGCATACAAGGTAATACACAAGGCGATAGAGGAATCTTACACAGAATCGATGTATAAGTTTGGAGAGGTTGCATTTTACCAGGAGACTGATACAGAAGAGATTTTTGAGGCAAAAATTACCGGAATAGACAAAAACGCTTGCCTTGTCCTTGAAAAAAATGACGGATCAAGGAAAAGTTATGCATTCAAGGAGATCAGATACCTTTTAAATCACTGATTACCTTAACAGGATCTGGAGCCCCGAATACAGAATTGCCGGCCACAAGTATATCTGCACCGGCTTCTGCAAGCAAAGCGGCGTTCGAAGTGGATACACCTCCGTCAACCTCAATAAGGCAGCCAGAAGAGTGGTCTGCGATAATATCTTTTATCTTTCTGATTTTTCTGTAAGTGTTTTCAATAAAACCCTGACCGCCAAAACCCGGATTTACAGACATTACCAGTACAAAATCTGCATCAGAGATAATTTCGTGAAGCATGTGTGCCGGAGTGTGAGGGTTTAATGCAACGCCGGCCTTCATTCCAAGAGATTTTATCCTCTCAAGTGACCTGTGCAGATGAGTGCATGCCTCATAATGTACACTAAGATATTCTACTCCCAGATCCCTGAAGTTCTCGAAGTAACGGTCCGGATCAATAATCATAAGATGGGCATCCATCGGCTTTCTGGCATTCTTTGCGATTGCTTTTATTACAGGAAACCCATACGATATATTAGGAACGAAGACTCCATCCATAATATCAAGATGGAACCAATCTGCACGGCTTTTGTTTACCAGTTCTACTTGTTGATCCAGTATGCCGAAATTGGCAGATAGCATTGATGGAGCGATAATAACACTCATTACTGTCTTTATTTTAATCTTCTGAGTATGTGTACCAGAAGTAACCAGAATTTTTCAACGGATGCAATATCAAGTTTTTCTCCGGGAGCGTGACAGCCTTTTACAGTAGGACCAAATGATATCATATCCAGATAAGGGTAAATGTCAAGGAAAAGCCCGCATTCAAGACCTGCGTGTATAGCTCTTACTACAGGATCTACATCGAACAACTCCTGATAAGAACTTCTGCTGATAGTCAGTAATTTTGAATCAAGCATAGGTTTCCAGCCGGGATATTCACTTTCGTGTTCAACTTCTGCCCCTGCAAGTTTGAAAACAGCCTCAATCCTTTTGGCTGCATTATATCTGGCACTGTTGACAGAGCTTCTCTGGCTTGTGCATACAGTAATTACCCCTGCTTCTGTCATCTTGACTGAAGCAAGGTTGGTAGAAGTTTCAACAAAACCGGCTATATCCTGACTCATTGCCAGTACACCATGAGGACAACCATGCATTGAGTAAATTAGCCTTCTGGCAGTGTCCTTGTCTATGCTCCAGTCCTGAGAACCGGCACTCTCTATTTTACCGTATAACTGAGGGTCAGACTTTGAATACTCCTCTTTAACCTCTGCTTCAAGCTTATTAAAAATAGTGGTAATAAACTCCTTATCTTCAGGTTTTACAGCAATTACTGCATATGCCTCTCTTGATATTGCGTTTCTTTTATTTCCACCATCAATCCCACAAATTGAAATGTCAAGATTTTCCATTACCTGATAAAGAAAACGGACAAGCAACTGGTTTGCATTTGCTCTCTCTTTTTCAATATCGTCGCCACTATGACCTCCGGTAGCACCGTAGAATCCGGTCTTCATGAGCAATGAACCGGCTTGAACAGGTTCCTGATTATATCTGAACCTTGCTGTAGTGTCAATTCCGCCGGCGCAGCCGATGAAAAGTTCTCCCTCGTCTTCAGAATCCAGGTTTATAAGGTATTTTCCGGTTAAAAATCCTGGTTTGAGTGATTTTGCGCCAGTAAGACCCGTCTCCTCTTCTGTTGTAAAGAGAGCCTCAACAGGTCCATGCACTATGTTTTCGTCGTCCAGTATTGCAAGCTGTGCAGCCATACCTATTCCGCAATCTGCTCCAAGTGTTGTCTCCTTTGCAATGAGCCACCCGTTTTCTTCGGTTACTTTTATAGGGTCCTTTGCAAAATCATGCTTACTGTCGCTGTTCTTTTCGCAAACCATATCCGAATGGCTCTGAAGAATAACAGTAGGTGCACTATCCATTCCGTATGAAGCCGGTTTGCAAATGAGTACATTACCTGCCTCGTCTGTTTTGCATTCCAGCGACCTCTCCTTTGCAAACTGCTGCAGATAGGCTATTATATGCTCTTCGTGACCTGATTCCCTTGGTATTTGACAGATTTCCGAAAAGAAAGAAAAAACTTTTGATGATTCCATGTTAAAATGACTTTAATTGCTTCTCTATATCAACTACATACTTGCGAAACGACCTGTCGGTGTCTATAAGGTCGCAGACGGTGTTGTAGGCATGAAGTACGGTTGCGTGATCTCTTCCGCCTGTCTGGGATCCGATTGAGGCAAGAGAGCTGTTTGTAAGGTTCCTGCTCAGGAACATGGCAATCTGTCTTGCTTGTACCAATTCACGTTTTCGGGAACTTGACAAAAAAAGGTCGGGACTTATTTTAAAATATTCACAGACTGTCTTCTGAATTTTTCCGACAGAAATTTCACTTCTGTTTTTGCTTACCAGTTTTTCTGTAAGTGACTCTGCAAGTTCCAGGGTTATGGTTTTATTGTTGAGTGTAGCCTGTGCCAGAAGTGATATTAGTGTGCCCTCAATTTCACGTATGTTTGTATTCACCCGTGATGCTATATAAGATACGACATCTTCCGGAAGGGTTATACCGTCGTTATAGCTTTTTGCCTTCAGTATTGCCACTCTAGTCTGATAATCGGGAGGTATCAGTTCTGCAGAGAGTCCCCATTTGAACCTGGACAGCATCCTTGGTTCCAGATCCTGAAGATCAACAGGAGCTTTGTCTGATGTTAGAATTAGTTGTTTGCCGAGATTATGCAGATGGCTGAAAATGTGGAAAAATGCGTTCTGGGTACCTGATTTTCCCGCAAACTCGTGTACGTCGTCAATTATAAGTACATCTATCATCTGGTAGAAATGGAGGAAGTCAGTAAGCTTGTTTTTTACATTCACTGCATCCATGAATTGAGTCTGAAAACGGTTAGCACTTACATAGAGTACTATCTTATCCGGAAACTTCTCTTTTATTGATATACCTATGGCTTGTGCCAGATGTGTCTTACCTAATCCTGAACCTCCGTATAGAAACAAAGGGTTGAATGCACTTTTGCCCGGGTTTGCAGAGATTGTCAGTCCGGCTGAACGCGCCAGTCTGTTGCACTCTCCTTCTATGAAGTTGGTAAAACTATAGTTTGGATTCAACTGTGGATCTATATGAAGTTGCTGAAGTCCCGGTATTACAAATGGATTTGCAATAATACCTGCCTGATTAGGGAAAGGTATGGATTTGTTTTTTATTTCTACAGATGATTGTTGTGGTATCTGAACAGACGCTTCGTTCGAAACAACCTTTACGTTGTACTCAAGTTTAGCATCCTTGCCCAGTTCACGTTTTAGTGCCTTGCTTATAAGATCTATATAATGTTCTTCAAGGAATTCTCTGAAAAAATGAGAAGGGACGGCAATAGTAAGAACATTGCCCAGAAGTTTGACTGCTTTGATTGGTTCAAACCATGTCCTGAAACTTTGAGGGTGGATATTGTCTTTTACGATTTGCAGACAATTATCCCACACAATAGAATGTTGCGTTTCAGTCATGGTTAAGATTTAAGTTTTGATTGCCCAACAAAAATGGGGATAAATTCTTTAAAAAAAAACAAATTTTTACTAGGAAATTTCAATTATTTTTCAAATAGCTGTAATTCAATACAAAAATTTTTTAAGAAAAAATTATATTCAATATCAGCGAAATAAAGCAAAAATAAATTTTAAAATACAGAAATTTTTATGTACTTTTTGGGGTCACGATTTATGTTTGTCACCAGAACATCCAGGTTCCGCAACAGGCTGTCTATAGAGTTATGAAGGGAGTCAGTTTTGATAAGTTTTCCCAGACTTCCTTCAGGATTTTTGACATCCGTAATAAGCATTTTCAGTGATTCTATAGTACCGGCCAGATCGGCTTTCTTTAATGAATCGGTAATTTCAGAGAAGTTTTTCAGTGAAGAGTCCAGATGCCCCGCGCTTCCATTCAATGTTGCTGAAATTTTATCAAGATTGTCAAGGATAGAAGAGATCTCCGGTCCGTTATTTTCCAGATTCTGAGCAATTGACCTTACACTTTTGAGTGTTTTGTTCAGGTTTTCCAGAGATTTTGCCAGGTTGTCCCTTGCATTGCTGTCCAGCACATCATTAACGTTATCGAAGGTTTTGTTCATGTTCTCTATAAGCGCAGTTGCCTGATTCTTGAGAGGGATAAGCTCTTGACTCAGCATATCAAGCATACCCGGTTCAATTGATGTATGCAGAGTGTCAGCATCACCAAGAATCTTTGTACCAGGTGCCATGTTTATCCTTATTGCCTTTCCGCCCAGTATGTCTGAACTGTAGATCTGTGCAACGGAGCTGTCAGAAATCTTATATTTTGAGTCGATTTTAAGCGTTACAAGAAAATTATTACTACTCTCTTTATATTCAATGGACTCAATCGTACCAACTTTTAATCCTTTTATAAAGACAGGTCCTGTGGTGTTGACCCCCTCTACACTTTCGTATTGTGCATAATACACATTGCTTTTGCCGAATAAATCCTCACCTCTCAGGTAGTTGATCACCACATATAAAGCAAATAAGGTAAGTATTGCAAAAAGTCCAATCTTCTGTTCTCTGGTGAATTTTATCTTCATAAAATGATCTATTATTTTATAATGGGACAATGGTCCCTTTTTCTACTTTTATAATGAATGCCTGTGGAAATTTTTTTCTCACAAGTGGCAGGTCTTTCTCTGCATCTTCTAAACGTCCGTAATCTCCGATACTATATTTGTAAAACTTGCCGACTCTGATAAACCTGACACTTTCCTCTCCTTTAAGATCCGGCGAATTGTCAGGCAGGATCCTGGCTACGGCAAGAATCTGTATTCTGTAACTAACTGATTCTGTTTTTGTAGTTTCTGTTATTGGTGCTTCTTTTTCTGTTTTTGGCTCTTCTTTTATAACAGGTGTTGCAACCAACTCTTCCTTTAATGTATCTGCAACAATTTTGCTGCCATATTCATATTGCTGCTTAAATTCTTCAAACGCCTTAAAGATGCTGCCCGCAAAGCCATAATGGTTTTCCTTATTAATAAGTACCTGATAATCGTTATAATTAGAGATGAATCCCAACTCTACAAGCACAGCGGGCATGGTTGTCTTCCATAAAACCAGAAGTTCTCCCTGCTTTATCCCCCTGTTAGTTTTAATGGCTCCTTTTGAAAACTGATCCTGAATTAACGATGCCATGATAAGACTCTGTTCCAGGTGAGCATTCTGAAGAAGGCTGAATATTATGTACGATTCGGGGTTTTTGGGGTCAAATCCTTCATACTTAGATTCGTGATCACCCTCCAGTGCAATAACACTGTTTTCTCTCATTGTAACCTCGAGGTTAGAACTGCTTTTATCCATTCCCATTACAAATGTTTCAGATCCCGATGCCGATCTTGCTTTTACAGAATTGACATGTATGGAAATAAAAAGATTTGCCTGATTTTTATTGGCAATTTCTGTACGTGTTATAAGTGGTATGAATACATCGGTTTTTCTGGTATAGATTACCTCAATGCCGGGATACTTGTCCTTTATCATTGCACCAAGCTTAAGCGCAACCGAAAGCGTTATATTCTTCTCATAGACTCTTCTGTCTGGACTCACTGCTCCGGCATCATGACCACCGTGACCGGCATCTATGACAACCTTTCTTATTTTTACGGACTGATTCTCCTGCGCATTAATTAAGGAGACGAAGAATAGACAAAATATTGTTAAAAGTAATCTAAATGGCATTATTGTTGCTAAATATATTTAACTTTGCAGACTACAAAAGTAGTAATAATTTATTTAAACTTTCTCCATTTTGGTCTCTCGCAGAAACATCTTTAAGTTATTCCTGATTGCTTTTTTCGTACATACATCGATGCTTGTTTACTCACGCCCGGTGTTGCAGGATATAAAGGGAGTTGCAAAAGACACATCTGTAATCAAGCCAGATTCACTTGCAAGGAAGAAAGCGTCCATAACAATGCCTGCCTATTCCGGAGCAAAGGATTCCATAGTTGAGGACTTCTCTAACGGTAAAAAAATAATATACTATTATGGCGATGTTACTGTAAGGTATGGAAACCTTGAACTAAAGTCGGCCTATATGGAGTACAATCTGGATACAAAAACTGTTTTTGCATCGGGAATAAAGGATACAGCGGGAGTGTTGCAGGGCAAACCAAAAATGAAGGAGGGGTCGAGTGAGTATGAGATGGAAACCGTCTATTACAACTTTGAGAGCAGAAAGGCCAAGATTACAAACATGATAACTCAGGAGTCGGAAGGGTTCCTGCATGGCAAGATATTGAAGAAGATGCCGGACAACTCCATAAATATATCGAAGGGTATGTATACAACATGTGATCTGGAACACCCGCATTTCTACCTTCAGATGACCAACGCAAAAGTCATAAACCAGCCAAATAAAATCACTGTTTTCGGGCCAGCATACGTTGTAATTGAAGATGTGCCCACTCCGTTTGCCCTGCCATTCGGTTTTGTCCCAAATCAGATAAAGAGGACAAGCGGTATTCTGATACCTACATTCAATGAGGAGGCGGCAAGAGGTTTCGGGCTAAAGGGACTAGGCTACTATTTTGTCTTCGGCGACCATTTTGATGCATCGGTGACTGCTGACCTTTACTCTCTGGGGTCGTATAATGTGGTAGTAGAGAGCAGATACAAAAAAAGATACAAGTTTGACGGGGGATTCGGCCTCAACTATTCATACAATCAGACAGGGGAGAAGGGGAGTGCCGACTTTTACAGCTCAAAGGATTTTTCTGTAAGGTGGAGCCACTCTCAGGACTCAAAGGCAAGGCCCGGAACCTCTTTCAGGGCATCTGTTAACTTTGCAACTCCTCTGAACAACAGATACAACTCTCAGGAGATACAGCAAAGCCTGCAGAATCAGATATCATCTTCCATATCTTACTCAAAAACATATACAGGCAAGCCATACAGTTTTTCCATGAACCTCCTGCACAGCCAGAATTCACTTGACAGCTCGTATGCATTCACTCTTCCGAATTTTACATTCTCCCTTAACCGGATATACCCATTCAAGAGACAAGATGCAGCGGGTAAGGAGCGTTTCTACGAGAAAATAACATTTGGTTACAATGCAGCTCTGGATAATAAAATAAACTTCAAGGCAAAGGAGTTCGGAACACCGGAATTTCTTTCGAAGTTCAGAAGTGGTATGAAACATGACTTCAACATAGGGCTGCCATCGTTCAACCTCTTTAAGTATCTGCAGTTCTCTCCGGGTATAAGCTACGGGATGAACTGGTATTTCCAAAACACAAGCAAAGAGTTCAATGAAGAGACTCAGCAGGTGGAAACCAATACATCTGATATTTTCAGCAATTTTGGAGTGACTCAGGATTTTGCAGCTTCAATATCTATGAGTACAAGAATATACGGCATATTTAATTTTGGAAAGAGAGGAAAACTGCAGGCAATAAGACACATGATTACTCCTTCTCTCAGCTTCAGCTACAAACCTGAGCTAGGTACACCCTCTAACGGATACAGGACATTGTCGTATCTGGACGATCAGGGAGTTCCGCATGAACAGGAGTACAACAAGTACGAAGGTCTTATTTACGGATACCCCGGAAAAGGCAGGAACGCGGGGCTGGGTTTCTCCGTAGGAAACAACCTTCAGGCAAAGTTCAGAGATGATAAAGACACTACAAACGGGGGTACAAGAAAGGTTCCGCTGATAGACCAGCTGAGCTTTGCAGGATCTTATAACTTTCTTGCGGACTCAATGAGGCTTTCAAATATATCTGTAAGCATTGGTACCACAATTATGCAGAAACTGGGTTTCAGTGCCAACGCTAATCTTGACCCTTATGCTATTGACGGACAGGGAAGGAGAATTGCACAGTTCAATATTGTAAAGGAGGGGGGATTCAATCTTGCCAGATTGATGAACGGAAGCGTGTCGCTCTCTTATCAGTTTTCAGGAAAAGGGGAGAGAGGAGGAGGAAGCAGCGATTCCGGCAACAAAAACTCATCTGGAAAATCTGGTAACCCTGATGACAAGAGATCTATGTACACTAAAATATATAACCATCCGGTAACTGGTGAATATATTCCCGGAGGTTGGGTATATTATCTCGATCCGTCACTTCCATGGTCGGTGAATGTAAATTACAACTACTCATATAGCAGGTCCTATCAATATGCAAGTCAGGAATTAAAAACCCTGCACAATCACACCCAGACACTGGGAATCTCTGCCCAGGTAAGAATGGGCCGTGACCTTAATGTAAACCTGAATACGGGTGTTGATGTGATGAAACTAAAATTAACAACAACGCAGTTTAGCGCAACATACGATCTTCACTGTTTCCAGATTTCAGTCTCGTGGGTTCCCGGAGGTATCTGGGAGAGCTGGAGTTTCAGAATCAATGCAAAAGCCTCTGCTCTGGCAGATCTGTTACAGTATAAGAGAAATGCCAGCTACTGGGACAGAAGGTTTTAATAATAATTATAAATTATGAACAAAAAAGTTTTTTCAACTTCTAAAGCTCCAAAGGCTGTCGGACCTTATAGTCAGGCAGTAGAGTCAAATGGTTTAATATTTGTTTCCGGTCAATTACCGGTTGATGCTCTGACAGGTGAATTTGTACCGGGCGGTGTAAAAGAACAGTGCATTCAGGTTTTAAAAAATATCAGTTATATACTTGAAGAGGCAGGATGCAGCTTTGACAATGTTCTCAAATCAACTGTATATCTGACCGATATGAAGGATTTTGCCGTTATGAACGAGGTATATGCCACATTTTATAAAGAGCCTTTTCCGGCAAGAGTGGCATTTGCTGTTGTCTCTTTGCCAAAAGGAGCCTTGGTGGAGATTGATGTCATAGCAGCAAGATAGATTAAGAGGCGATTTGTCTGCTTTTTTTTGTTTTTGTGGAGAATATCTCTACATTTGCGACAGATCACGATTTTCTTTTCAGATAAATCTATACCCCTACACAATTTAAATGTACGATATTAAAGAATTAAGCAAGATGAGTCAGGATGACTTAATTGCTATTGCACAAAAGCTTAATGTAAATAAAGCTAAAAGTTTCTCCAAAGAGGAGTTGGTTTATGAGATTCTGGATGAGCAGGCTAAGCAGGGAAGCATATCAAATGAACCTATATTAAAGAGGCCTCTTGTGCAAAAACAAAAGCAAAGGGTAAAACCGGTACCTAAGGCACCTGTCGAGAAAGAGAGTGTGAAAACTGATCAACTTCCGGCAAATGAAGACAAACCTGTTGTCAATGTAAATAAGAACGATGCTTCAAAGCAGGTTTCAAAGGTCAGAAGAAATCCTAAGATTAAGGATGCCAGGGTTAATGAGGTCAGAAAACCGGAGGAGAAGGAAACTGTTGTAGTTGTGGCTGAGAAGAATGATGATGTTGTTGTTACTAACAATGATCAGGCAGAAAACATAATAAAACAAAATCAGGTCCCTAATTCAAACCAGATTCAGAGACAAAGCCAGAATCCTAATCAGAACCCTAATCAGAATCAAAGACAGAATCCTAATCAGAATCCTAATCAGAGACAAAATCCTAATCAGAGGCCTAATCCAAACCAAAGGCCAAACCCAAACCAAAATCCTAATCAGAATCCGAATCAGAACCAAAACCAGAATCAGTCCCAACCTCAAAATATGGGACAACCTCAGGATCCATCAAATCAGAATCCCAATCAAAATCCTCAAAGAGAGCACAAAAGAGCTCAGTTTACAAAAGAGAATAAAGACAACAGACAGGTTCAGGTTCAGGGTCAGATTTTTAATGGGTCAGAAGAAGAGTATAATCAGTTGAATCCGGAAGAGATCAAAGACAAGAGGGTTAAAGAGCCAGTAAAGAAGATTGAATTCGAAGGTGTTGTAGAAGCTACAGGAGTGCTTGAAATTATGCCGGATGGTTATGGTTTCTTACGTTCTTCGGACTACAATTATCTTAACTCTCCCGACGATATTTACCTTTCTCAGTCACAGATAAAGCTTTACGGGCTTAAAACAGGTGATACACTGGTTGGTGAAATAAGGCCACCAAGAGAGGGCGACAAATATTTCCCACTTGTAAAGGTTAGTCAGATCAATGGCAGGTCTCCTGAATTCATAAGGGACAGGGTTCCGTTCGACTTTCTGACACCACTTTTCCCGGAAGAGAAGTTCAATATTACTTCAAACGGACACAATAATCTTTCAACACGTATTGTTGACCTGTTCGCTCCTATAGGTAAGGGACAAAGGGGACTTATTGTAGCACAGCCAAAAACAGGTAAAACCGTATTGTTGAAGGATATAGCAAATGCAATTGCAGCCAATCACCCTGAGGTTTACATGATAGTACTGCTTATTGATGAGCGGCCAGAGGAGGTAACAGATATGTCACGCAGCGTAAGAGCAGAGGTTGTTGCCTCTACATTTGACGAACCTGCTGAGAGACACGTAAAGGTTGCCAATATTGTTCTGGAAAAGGCTAAACGACTAGTAGAATGCGGGCATGATGTTGTAATTCTGCTTGACTCCATTACCCGACTTGCAAGAGCATACAATACTGTCCAACCGGCATCAGGTAAGGTGCTCAGTGGAGGTGTTGATGCAAATGCCCTTCAGAAACCAAAACGTTTCTTTGGCGCAGCAAGAAATATAGAGAACGGGGGTTCTCTTACAATCCTTGCTACAGCTTTGACAGAGACCGGTTCCAAGATGGATGAAGTTATTTTTGAGGAGTTTAAAGGAACCGGCAACATGGAACTTCAGCTGGACAGGAAGCTGTCCAACAAGAGGGTGTTCCCTGCTGTTGATGTTACTTTAAGCAGTACAAGAAGGGATGACCTGCTGTTTGACAAGGAGACACTCAACAGAATCTGGATATTAAGGAACTATCTGGCCGATATGAATTCGGTAGAAGCCATGGAGTTCATGAAGACAAGACTCTTAAGGACAGAGAGCAATCAGGAATTTTTACTCTCTATGAACGGAGAATAAGCTACAATCCAAAAAAGTGAAGTATAAGGCCGGCTGATAAACCTACAACAAGGTTTATCAGTTTTGCTTTAAAGAAGCTTGACTTGCTTTCTGCCAGTAATGGCAATGCTGTATGTCCATCCTGTACAATCGAACTAGCGAATAGCACGCTGAAAGGTACGAAGCCACCTGCAAACAGAGCGATAAAGACCATGTGTGGACCAGATTCGGGGATTAGCCCTATAATAGCGGCCATTAATATCATCATAACCACATTATCCTTTACCCAGTGCTCTATGTCCAGAAACTGCTCTCCGAAATGGATTATGAGCAGAGCTCCAAATGTCCAGAAAAATATTGATTTCAGGTGCTTCTTGACTACATGGTTCCAAAGATGGCTCTGAATAAAGTGTTCGTTAGCCCTCGCAGTCAGGAACATGGTGAAGAGACTTAATCCTGCAAAAACAAGATTTATCCACCTTTCGCTGAATATGTCAAAACCTCCCTCTTCGTGTTCATGTGCATCACCTGCAACATGTTCATGCTCCAGAAGTCCAAGCACAACAGCAACAATAAACAGTGCAATACCTGCCATTATTAAGATTCTCTCCTTGCTTGGTTTTTTCAGGGTCTCTTTTATACTTGTTCCAAAAACTGTATGAGACTTGTCTATGTCACAACTGTTTTCGTGAATCTCAAAGTGACCAGGATCAAAAGGTACCGGTGTCTTTTTGAATAACTTGTCTACAACAATCCCGACAACGATTCCTAAAACCAAAAGTGAGAAGAAAAGTATAAGAGCCGTTTTTGGTATCATCGACATCAAAACAAAAGCCTCGTCACCTGAGGACGATATCATCATTGCTACCAAAGACCCGAAACTCAAAAGATTATGAGTGAATAACGAAACAACGGCAAATCCTCCCACACATCCGGGTACCAGACCCAGAAGTGCTGCAAGAATGACTTGCTTTACAGGAGAGCTCTGTAGTTTTTGAAATGATTTACCATGTGAATGAATATTTATATACTCAATCAGCAGCATCATTATCATTACCAGACCGGTAATGAGAACGCTGTTTTTTAATGCGTCAAAAAAGAAGTTCATAGTTTTTTATAAAATTTCAGCAATTCGGTTGCTGCAGTAAAGGAACCAATCCGGCCATCCAACACCATCTCTTCATATTCGGTAAGCTTCTGCTTTATCATCTCATCCTCATAAAATCTGCTTTTAAGCTCTTCATTTATAGTTTCATACATCCAGAATCTGGATTGCTCCCTTCTGTTGTGGAGATAGTAGCCGTTTGCTTCTGTCAGTTTAAAGTATTGGTTTATTTTGTCAAGAACATCCTGAAGACCGGCTTTTGTAACAGCCGATGTTGTAATAGCTGTTGGCACCCACCCCGATTCTGTAGGAGGAAAAAGGTGTAATGCATTTGAATACAGAGCCTTTGCCAGTATTGCCTTATCTATGTTTGTTCCGTCTGTTTTTGTTATTGCTATGAGGTCTGACATCTCCATTATACCTCTCTTTATCCCCTGCAATTCGTCTCCTGCTCCGGAAAGCATAAGAAGAAGGAAAAAGTCAGTCATAGAGTGAACAGCTGTCTCAGACTGTCCAACGCCAACGGTTTCAATAAAGATGACATCAAAACCAGCAGCTTCACAAAGAACGATGCTCTCCCTTGTCTTACGGGCAACCCCGCCAAGCGAACCACCTGTGGGACTAGGTCTTATAAACGCATTTGGATCTGCACAGAGTGTCTCCATCCTTGTTTTATCGCCAAGAATGCTCCCTTTACTCTTTTCGCTGCTCGGGTCTATAGCAAGTACTGCCAGCTTATGGCCACTTCCGGTAATAAGTCCGCCGAATGCCTCAATAAAGGTGCTTTTTCCGGCTCCGGGAACTCCTGTTATACCAATTCTCATGGACTTGACTGCATGAGGCTGACAAGTTTCAATTATTTGTCTTGCTTTATCGCGGGTATCGTTTCTTGAACTCTCAATAAGAGTAATAGCCTGACTTAAAATTGCAGTATTTCCTGCCAGTATGCCATCGACATACTCTTTGACTGACAGTTCTCTTACTCTGTTTTTTTTGTAGAAATTTGGAAAATATGGGTTAATAATAGGAGGTTGCTCTACCCCGTCGTTAACAATAAGTGCACTTTCGTTATTTGATTCCTTCATGGTTATCAGTTATTTAGTTATCTCTCCGGATAAAAGAAGGTTTACAATTGGTCTTGTTGGTGAATTTGTGATAAGGGTTAAGATATATATTTTTTCTCCTATGTGCCCGGTTGTGTTTATCTTAACACTTATTTTTGCTGATGCTCCGGGAGAAATTTTTCCGGGATTAACTACCTCCACACCCTTTTCATTCAAGTCTATTTTATGTATGAGAAGATCCTTCCTGCCCAGGTTTTTGATCTCAAAAACAGTATCTATCTTATTGCCAGATGATACGGTACCAAAGTTAAAAGAACTTTTAGAAGCCATCGGAAGGGGGGCCTGGTCAATGTCATCTTTACTCAAATCAGAGAAGTCTTCCCTTATGGTTGCAGTAATCTCAATTTTCTTTGATGTCTTCTTTCCATTGATCACCGGTGTCGCAACAAAAGATGTTAATCCCCAGTTCTTCTGTATTTTAGTGTCGATTGTAATTATAAGTTCTCCTTTACTGCCGGGCGCAAGTGTCTCCGGTGTCACCGACAGGGACAAGCCCTTGGATACCTCTGTGAATGTTATCTTTATGGGAGATGATGATATATTTGCTATCTCTGTTGTTTCGTGATCTATGGTTCCCTGACTTATCTGACCTATTTCAATTGGTGATTTTCTTAAGGCCATCGACCCGTACAGAACAGGAAAAAGTTGTTTTATGCTTTTTTTCTTTGCGTGAACGACACCTTTTATTCTTAGTATTATGGGTTTTGGAGATCCGGTTACATATACGGTAAGGGATTTGTCAAACGGAATAGGGCCCTGGTCATTTAGGAAGGTAACACTTAACTTTCCGGATTCCCCTGGTTTTACAGGATTTTTGGTCCATGTCGGAGTCGTGCAACCGCATGATGAGATAACTGTCTGGATTATTACAGGCTGCTGGCTTACGTTTTTAAAAGTGAATGTGTAGTTCTGCTTCCCTGCACTAAGCTGAATATCTCCGAAGTCGTGGATTTTCTTATTAAACTCTATACTAGCTCCCTTTTGATCCTGTCCGTATGCTGACGCGGATAAAAAAATTGCTATGGTAGTAATAATATAATTCAAACTAAAGAATACTCTCATGACGTCAACAATTTATAATTAATCCTGTTTGCAAAGATACAATTTGTATTTGTTCTATTCCAACCAATTTTATACCTTTGCAACAATTAAACCAATTTAAAAATCAAAAATAATGGCGTACAAAATTTCTGAAGATTGCACTGCTTGCGGAACATGCATCGACGAGTGCCCTGTAGAGGCTATCTCTCCTGGTGATATTTACAAAATTGACCCAAATATATGTTCTGATTGCGGTACTTGTGCAGACGTTTGCCCCGTAGGAGCAATCAGCCAGGCGTAATTAAATTACAATCAATAAATAGGAGACTCTCTTAAGTGGGGGTCTCTTATTTTTTTCTTCATAACAACGGATCAAGTGTTTCTTCTGGCACGATAAAAAAATTGATCTGCCAGTTGTTTTCATAAATATCATATAATGAACGTAATACGAAAAGATTTTGTGAGGGTTTTTTAGGAAAATTATTTGTAATGTGCTAATAAACAAGCTTTTCTAAAAACAACTGGCAGATCGTAATTCATTCAATGAATTATTCACCTCTGCCAGAGGTGTTAGCAGATCCTTGATTTGCAGATACTTGAAAAATGGTCTGTAAATCAGGCATATATATAAACAGCTGATTATATGATAACTACTTAATGCTTTGGCAGAGTAAAGTGGTAATAAATGCTGATTGAGTATAACGGAATTGGAGTCGGATTGGCGAATGCTTATCAGGAAGAGTTGGGTGTGATTTATCTGAGCCATCTTGCAATATTGATTGTGTAATTGTCTTCATGGGCATTGCAAGGAGTAATTGGGCACCCACTCAACGAGCTGAGCGTAAAAAAGCAAAAACGATAACAGGTTTACACAGCTAGATG
>CAZREC010000032.1:0-24744 GCA_964599025.1 uncultured Muribaculaceae bacterium
CCGTGGCTATTGAAATAATTGCACAAATGGAATCCACTGCAGCCTGACCCCAGTTTACCGGCCACCAAAGACCTATTACATGCATTATATGAGTGGTTCCGCAGGCAAGTATGAATAGTCCGAACAGGAATATTATCCATGTAAACGGCATATCCTTCCTTTTCCTGACAAAGACAATCAGAAAAAATGGAATAGAGGCATATGATATGGCTATCAAGGCGTTTGATATTGCCATAACCATCATCAGGAATGGTGTCATTTCTCCTGCATTAGCCCCTTTTATCTCCATATCGGCCCCGGGCATAAGGATCATTGGACCTATGATAAGAACGGCCAGAGCAATTGCGGGAGCAACAATCCGTGGCAATAGTTCCAGACCTTGTCTGAACAGTGATTTTTTTGGAGCAAATGTCTGTACCTTGAATTTTCTCAACCGGAGACTGTTAGTAATTACAAATATTGAACTGAACGCCATGGCTCCAGCCGCAAACATGGGACTTAACAAACCATAGGCGGCAACAGGTATCAGTGCAACATTGTAAAAAAGTGCCCAGATGAGATTCTGTACAATGGTCTGAGATGTGGCCCTGGACAATGAAATCGCCTTGCCTACACCTGACAGCTCTCCGCTGATGAGTGTTATCCCGGCAGTAGCCATAGCGATATCGGTTCCCGTTCCAATTGCAATTCCCACATCTGCCTGAGCCAAGGCCGGGGCATCATTGATGCCATCGCCAACCATCGCTACCGTTGGGTGTGCATAATTACCCAAAGAGCCCGATGTCTGCAGTTTTTTTATAGCCTCAGCTTTATCTGCAGGCAACACCTCTGCCAGCACCCTTTCTATACCGGCTTGTCTGGCAATTGCATCTGCTGTGTTCTGATTGTCACCAGTAATCATTATAATATCCAGTCCTAGCTTTCTAAGTTCGGCAATGGCCTCTCTAGCTCCCGGTTTTATAGTATCAGCGACAGCTATCAAGCCAAAGGGGACAGGCGGAGTGCTTTCGTCAATCGGACCAACAGCTACTATCATTGTGGTCTTACCCTCCTTTTGCAGCCTTAGGATTTCTTTCTGCAGAGGCTCTATACTTATCCCTTCATTCTGCATCATACGCGGATTACCAATAATGAGAGACTGATAGTCTACAATCGCTCTTATACCAAACCCGCTTTGAGAGATAAACTGTTTGGGATCGGTTAGTTCAATCCCTTTTTCCCTGGCATCTTTTACTATTGCCCTGCCAAGAGGATGTTCCGAGCCAAGTTCTGCACTTGCTGCAAGACGAAGGATTTCTTCTGAATTATGGTTTTCAAGTGCCATAATATCGGTTACACCCGGCTCTCCAGTGGTTATTGTTCCTGTTTTGTCCAGCACAATAATATTCACACTGCCTGCACGTTCTAGCACTTCGCTGTTTTTAAACAAGATTCCGTTTTCTGCACCCTTTGATGTTCCAACCATAATGGCAGTAGGAGTTGCAAGCCCTATTGCACAAGGACAAGCAATAACCAGTACTGCAATTGCATTTATCATGGCTCCTGTCCAGTCCAGTTGCGCCACCCATATCCAGCCGGTAAATGTAAATAAAGCTATTCCAATTATTATTGGCACAAAATACTTCCCTATCTCGTCCGTAAGTTTTTGAATAGGAGCCTTACTGCCCTGAGCTTGCTGGACAAGTCTTACTATCTGAGCCAAAGTTGAGTGTTTACCTATCTTAGTGGCTTCAAATCTGATCAATCCCTCTCTGTTAATAGTTGCTCCAATTACCTCGTCGCCTGGTCCCTTTACAACCGGCATAGACTCACCTGTTATCATCGACTCCTCGAATGCCGATTTACCTTCACTGATAATTCCATCAACAGGTACCTTCTCACCCGGACGCACAACAATAGTATCACCAACAACAACCTGATCAATTTTTACTTCTGTCTCCACACCATCTCTTATAACAGTTGCTGTCTTTGCCCGCAACCCCATCAATGCCTTCAGAGCTTCCGACGTTTTTCCTTTAGCTCTTGTTTCCAGGTATTTGCCCAGTTTGATTAAGGTTATTATTGCGGCACCTGTTTCAAAATATACATTGGGACTGTCGATAATTCCTATAGTAACACAAAGGCTGGAAAAATAAGCAACAGATGAACCCAGCATTATTAAAACATCCATGTTTGCACTGCCAAAACGGAGGCTCTTGAATGCACCTATGTAAAATTGCCAACCAACCACAAACTGGACGACTGTTGCAGCAAACAGCATTACAAACTGATCATTTTCAAAACCAACAAGACGAAAATCACGCATCATGCTGTAAATAACCAGTGGCAAAGTGAAAATAACACCTACCGTTAACAAATTTCTCTGTTTTGTCAATTCAGACGCCCGCATTCTGGCCTCAACATCTTCCATCTCTTCCGCCTCAGCCGCATTAACCAGGTCAAACCCCGCCTTTCTTATTATGCCTGCCAGTTCTGCAATACTTATGAGTCCGGGTATATATTCGATTGTCGCGCGCTCTGTGCCATAACCGACATTTGCCTCAAGTACACCATTCTGTTTTTTAAGTAATTTTTCAAGAGTCAGGGCATCTGTATTATCCTGCAAACCTGAAATTGGGAGTTCAGCCTTTCCGGTGGCCACTCCGTAACCTACCTGTTTAACACAAGATATTATATCTTTTTCGTTGATTAGTGTCGGGTCAAATGTTGCATTTAGTTTCTCTCCGGCAAAATCTACATTGGCATCAATCACACCGGGTAATTTGCGGACATTTTTCTCGACCGCCATTGCACAATTGCTGCACGAGAGACCCGTAACGGGCATAATAGTGTTTTTTATATTGCTCATCTGTTCTTTTTCTCGTTATCCGTATACATGTGACAACAATTTTCAGGCTGAATGGTTTTATCCTCGTTATTTGTCTTGATTCTTTCAACTCCCTTGTTAAGCATCATTACACCAAGCACAATCAGTATTATACCTGAAGCCTTAATAAAATGTCTGGTCATTGTTTTTGTAAGCAATCTTGTAAGTAAACCAAAACCCAGCAGGGCCGGCAGGGTACCCAAAGCAAAAATTGCCAGGAAAAGTGCTCCTTCAAATAGATTCCCATTTCCTGCTGCCATGACATACATAACTTGCAGAGGTCCGCAACCCAAAATAAATCCGGAGAAAAAGCCTATGTAGAAAGGACCTTTTTTTTGTTTGTATTTCTTTGAAGTAAACTTGGTTAATCTCTCCGGGGGTCTTATATGAACAGTTTTTAACAATACAAAAAAATCAATCATTTTAAGACCATAAAGTATCAGAAAAACACCGGCGATTCCTATGCTGATACCACTTATCACGGGAGTTATTCTGAAGAGTGAACCTAAAAATCCGAATATTGCTCCGAACATTGCATAGGATATTATTTTTCCAACACCATATAATAAATGGGAACGGAATGCCGGATGACCCTGTTCTGCATCCCTGGCAGTATATCCAAGAATAAAACTACCGCACATACCAATACAATGTATTCCTGTTAACAATCCTATCAGAAATATCATCCAATAACCCATCTCTGAGTTTATTTCAGGTAAATTGATATTAAATCCCGACTTCTTTGCCAGTATCAGTAAAGAGACTATTACTCCAAGGGCAATAAAAGAGATAGTGCCTTTTACAATCCTTCTCAGTTTAGACTCTTCCGGCAAATCCAGAATATATCCCTTTTCCGAACACACTTTCTTAATAACAGTCAAACCTGTTTTTTCTGAATCAAAACTAACTTCGAGAACTTCTTTGTCAAAGTTTGCCTTAACGGAAAGGACACCGTCAATTTTTCGAATGGCATCCTCAATAATTGCATCGCAACCCGGACACTTCATACCTTTGACTTTGATCTCTTTCCTGATTATCATAGTATTTATGTATTGGTAATTGTAAAATAAAATACAGACCCTTTCCCCTCCTCGCTCTCTACCCATATTTTCCCACCTTGTTTATCTATAAACTCCTTGCAGATAATAAGTCCAAGTCCTGTACTTGGTTCACCGTCTGTACCGGTCCTGTTTGTCTGGTTGCCAAGCCTGAAAAGATTATCCACAATTATGCTGCTCATTCCTATACCGGTATCGCTTATAGAGATTTCTACGCTGTTTCTTGAGGTTGTCCTTGCTTCGATTTTTACCTTACCGTTTTTTGAAGTAAACTTGACTGCATTAGAAATTATATTTCTGATAATAGTATGCAACATATTACTATCGGCGAAAACCATAGTGTTGTAAGGAATGTCGTAGGTTATTTCAATGCCCTTCCTGTTAGCGGAATCTGCTACGAGCGCAATACTCTCCTCCACAATAGGGATAAGTTCAATCTGTGCCGGATAAAATGGAATAGAACCTTGTTGAATACGGGACCATTGAAGCAGGTTTTCAAGCAAACGGAACAGGTTTGTAGCCGACTTTCTCATACTTCCTGCAATCTCCTGTAATTGGTCCATAGAAAGGGTTTCCAACTCCTCAGCCATTACCTGGGTAAGTCCCAGAAAACTGCTGAACGGACTACGCAGGTCGTGTGCTATAATTGAAAATAGCTTATCTTTTTCTGAATTGGTTACTTGAAGTTCTTCATTTTTTTCTGTCAGCTGACGTGTTTGTTCATCTACCTTCAACTGTAGTATCTGCTTGTCCTGCATCAGCTTTCCCTCCCTGTATATGATCAATCCGTAAATCAGGCCAATCATTATAATAACAGATAGAATATAAAACCACCATGTGTTCCACCACGGGGGTCTTATGGAAAAATTATAGCTGACCTCATTGCTCCAGTAGCCTTCGCTATTCATTGCCTTAACCTTGAATACATATTTGCCCGATTTAAGGTTCCCGTAGGATACTTCTGTCCTGTCTGCAGGAACGTTCCAATTATCGTCCAATCCCTCAAGCATATACTGGTATTTCATTTTTTTTGTTTGTGTATGCGAAATACCGATAAAACTAAATGTTATATAATTGTGTTTATGAAACAGGCTCAGGTTCTGTGGTAAACCGTACCATTTGGACAAGCTGTCGAAACTAAATTTGCCAACTTTTAATCCGTTGTGTAATATAATTGTAGTATCTCTGTCCTGCGCCAGTTGCGACCATGGTATATTTTCATTAAACAGTTGTATATTGGTTAATTGCAGGCTCAGGGGAACAGAATCAGGTTTTTCCGCTTCTGTGTGAAAAATTGTTAATCTGTCATTTGTCCCAACCCACACCTTTCCATCGTTGTCCTCTGCCATTGCACCCATATTACATCCAATACCAATGAAGCCATCTTCGTAGTTATAACTTTTGAAAAGAGGCATGGTTTTATTATCGTTGATGCTCTTGAGAGAAGCAGCCTTAAGCAGGTTCAAACCAAAGCGGGTCCCGGCAAAAACATTACCTTTTGAATCCTGAATAACGCTCAGTACATGATTGTTGTTAAGACCTGCATCATCTGCATATCTTGTAAAGACTTTTCCGTCATACTTAACTAAACCCTCTCCTCCTGTTCCGAACCAGAGGTTGCTATCGCTGTCCTGCATTATGCAATAGACGGTATTACTGAAAAAACCCTGAGCCTTAGTATAATGAGTGAAATTTTTACCATCATAACATGTAAGACCGCCAATATCTGTACCGAACCAAATATTTCCACTTTTATCCTCCAGTATACAAAGCACATTATCGGCACTTAGTCCCTGTTTTTTTGTGTAATTGACAAATTTGGTCCCGTCAAACATAGATACACCGGAACCATAAGAAGCAAACCAATAGTTATTATCACTATCCTGATAGATTTTTCGTATGGCATTGCTGCATAGCCCTTGATCTGACGTGTAGGTTGAAGTAGTCTTACCATCAAATTTTGATACTCCCCAGCCGTCTGTGCCTAACCAGATATTTCCCGTATTATCCTGAATAATACTGTAGATGCGACTGTTACGCAAACCCTCTTTTTCTCCGAATGCAGAAAAGTAATTATGTTTAAGACTATCCTCCCTGCCAAATGTGAATTTTGTTACGTATCCGCCAAATGTGCCCAGCCATAAATTGCCGGTTGTATCCTTAAGTATACTCATCACCCGGCTGTTTGTGAGACCTTCTTCAGCAGAAAGGTGAGTAAACATATTTCCATTATATCTGGTTAGGCCCGCACCCCTTGTTCCAAACCACATGTTCCCTTTTTTGTCCTTAAGGGAACTTCTTATATATTCAGTACTCAACCCCTCCTTAAGGCTATAATAAGTAAAATATTTACCATCGAACTTTGTAAGGCCACTATCTGTAGATCCAAACCACATATTTCCCTCCTGGTCCTGATTAATAGTTCTTATGGCGTTTCCTCCAAGTCCTTCGTCTTCTGAATAAATGGCAAACCTTTGCCCGTCAAACCTGGCCACCCCTTTGCTGGCCGAACCTAACCAGATGTTTCCCTTATCGTCCATAAAAAGGTTTCCAATAAAGTTCTGAATCAATCCCTCCTTTTCCGAATAATTTGAAAAAGATGTTCCGTTAAAAACAGATACCCCTCCTCCATTGGTAGCTATCCACAGATTACCTGAATTATCCTCAAGTATTGCCCTGACATCATTATGACCGAGACCCTGCATAGCTGAAAAATTCGTAAAAGATTTTCCGTCATATTTTGATATCCCTTTTCCTGTCCCAAACCATATATTTCCTTTACTGTCTTCAAATATGCAGTTGACAACATTGTTGGGCAGGCCCTCTGCTGTTGTGAAATTTGTAAGATACCTGCCGTCGAATCTAGTAACTCCTCCGTTGAAAGTGCCAAACCATAGATTTTCCTTGCTATCCCTGAAAACCGACAGAATAAGGTTATTATTCAGCCCCTGATCTGTTGTATAATAAGAAAAATATTTACCGTCATATCTGGTCAGACCATCATCGGTACCTAACCATAGGTTTCCAATTTTGTCCTGAGCAAGTGCTCTCACCTGATCATGCCTTAACCCCTGCAATTTACTGAAGCTGCTGAAATTTTGAGGATTAACATCTTTAATATATGCATCCTTTACAAGAACCACTTCAGGTGCCTTACAGAAAAATGGATGCTCAACAGCAATGACCGGAACAGGAAACAAAAAGCTATCCTTTCCCATTGTGCAAATGACAGGAGTTAATGACTTTACATTTTTTGGTTCAATCGCTGAGCGAATGTTTGAATTTTCAGGAGTATCTACTAATTTGCCGACCCTCACAATCTCGGGCTTTCCTGCCTGTATAACTACCGGTTTGGCCAAACTGTCCTGAGGTAGAGTATATCCCTGAATTGATGCTGTTTTTGGCAGTCTGACAGTAGTTGTTGTATTGTTCTCATGTGAAGAACATGCTGATATAAAAGCTAAAATTGTAAATAAAACGAATTTAGATGTAACGATTCTCAAACTACTCATATTTTAGCTTAGGTTTTATTAAGACTTTGTAAATAACTCTACTAATTTATCATTTTTTATTGGGTAAAGAAAATTTTTCTAATTTTATCTTTCAGAAAATACCCATTTTTAACTACGTTTAATGAAAACTATATCATCCCTTCTTTCGTCGGTAATAGTATTTTGTCTTATGAACTTCATAACAGGTTGTTCTAAAGACACTCCTGCAGATATACCGGTAATTGCCACAACTACGGCCGGCAATATTACTACTACAACTGCAACCTCAGGAGGGACAATCATTAGTGATGGTGGAAACAATATAATTGCGCGTGGAATATGCTGGAGTATAAATCCGAACCCAACAACAAGCGATAGTAAAACAATTGACGGATCTGGTCCCGGCACATTTTCCAGTTCCATTTCAGGCCTGGCACCCGGAGCAACTTATTATATAAGGGCATACGCAACAAACAATGTTGGTACCGCATACGGGAACCAGGTAACATTGTCAACCTTGTTGCTACCTGTCAAATTTGAGAAAAATGTTCTTATTGAACAGTACACCGGTACATGGTGCGGGTACTGCCCGCGGGCTATTGCTCAGATAGACAACCTAATGGTTACAGATAAAAAAATTGTCCATATATCACTTCATCTCAGCGACGAAATGACCTTTAATCTGAACAACTCTCTTTTTCAGTCATTTGGCTTCACAGGGGTTCCGACTGTTCATGCCGACAGGTCTGCTACATGGAGCGGTAATATTAGTGCCATAACTCCAATGCATGCTAGTGCAAATGCCGGTCTTGCAATAAATGTAACCAGCTCAGGCACTACCATTAGTACAACCGTAAAGGTTAAGTTCGGCACTTCATTCATAGAAGGACTCAAATTGTCGGTCTATCTTCTGGAAGATGGAATTATTGCCAATCAATCAAATTATTACAACACCGACCCTGCCTCACCCTATTATCAGAAAGGTTCTCCCATACCAAATCTTGTTCACAAGAATGTAATAGTAAAAACAGGGACAGATATGTTTGGAGATGCAATTCCAACTGCTAGTGTGATACAAGGTGGAGTATATTCTAAGACAGTCAGTTTTACCGGAATAAATACCGCGAAGCTTGCTAATTACAAGGTAGCTGCATTTGTCACCTATTCCAACGGGAACAATGCCAAGAAGGTAATCAACAGCATTGCCGGTTCGGTGGGAGACAATACAGATTTCATACAGGTGACAAATTAACTGATATCAGAAGTTTACAAACAGCTTTAAATTAAAGCCTTTGTAAGAAGGAACCCTCTGACATATACCACCGGCACATAAGAGACCCTCTCTCTGTCTGCCCCATCCAAAAGATATTCTTGCATATTCAGAACTGTATCCTATTCCAAAATTCAAATAATGAACACTTTGGCTCGATTGATAATCTGTCATATCCGAAACAAAAAAATTCCAGTGTGGTGCATAACCCACTTCTGCAAGAGCAGCGGCCCAGTTACCATAATCCTGTTTTGTCCATAGATGTTGTAATTCTCCTCTCAAAGAGAAACCCGATGAAGTCCTGTATCGCATATCTGCAATTACAATATTGGATTTGACAAAATCATACACTGGTGCCTCAAGCAACTTCTTGTCATACATTAAATTCACATATGTGATTATTGTCTTGAACCTTGGACCCCATTTTTTTGATATTTCAATATTAATGTCCTGAAAATATTTATCCCTGCTGCCGGAAGTCAGAATATTCGCACCTGCATGGGAGTAATTTATCCTTATTCCTGTTTTAGCAAAAGTGTAATTGATCTCTCCCTGAAATGACATCTCTCCTGCTGCCTGAGTAGAATAGGGATAGATATTTGTCAGCATGTAGGAGTGTTGTCTTGTGTTTGCCGGCAAATAATTTACCATAGAATAGATTCCCTCCGACTCTCTTTCGTTCCTGAAATCCATATTGTCGAGAAACCTCAGTGCTGCAAACATACCCAGACCATCCCTGAACCAGGAACCATTCAAAAGGAACGAAGAGCCGCTTTTATAGCTGTACTGATTTTTCAGAGTGGGATCATCCGTTTTGTAGACATATTCAGAATTAATTTCGAGATTTTCATTGTTTAACGACAACCTAAGGCTTGATGCATTTACAGTTGAAGGAAAATCAGAAAGAGCGCCTGTATATTTTTCATAACGGCTCACAATTCCGGCTCCCAGTTTGAGATTGAGAGTGGTATTCAGAATAGAATCAACTAGAAAGTCGGCATCTAAGCCTCTGATATAATTGTCACCATCATCCAAAAATTTTCTCTGTCGTCCGTAGATACCGGTTATCCTGAGAAATTTAGCCGGTCTTAAGATTACTCTTATTCCATCCAGCGAATTGTTTATCCCCAATTCTCTGTTTTCAAATGCCCTTAATATCAGACCGTTTCCAAATTGCTCATAGAAGTTACCGGCGGTAACATCAATGATTCCTTTTGATATTCTTATAAACCTGTTTGTGATCTTATTCCCCTCCAGCTGATAAGGAAACCCGGAGAGTGGCGGCATATACGCCTCATACTGGAGGCCTGCGGTTACAGGGCCCCACGTGTAGTTAAGCTGAATATAGTTATTTGACGCCCAGGGATTATCTGGAGCAATTGTTGACAGTATCCTGTCGTTTACATAGTAATGACTTGTACTCTGAAAACTGCCCGAGAAATGGCCCTTGTTCTGCGATTGTAAATATGAAAACGGACACAATACAAGTAGAAGTATTATTTTAAGTCTATTCATTTGAAACCTTTTTTATCTCCTTAAATAATGTAATTTCACTCCCAGGAATATATCCTGAATGCCTGTACACTGCAACTCCTTTTTTATTGATTACAATGCAAAAAGGAACTTCAGAAACATTCATGGCTTTCATTATTTCCTGATTTTCGTCAATCAATACCTTGAACGGCCATCTTTTTCCGGACGCAACACTTTTCACCTTCCCTGAAGATCTGGAGTCGTCTATGCTTATCGCCAGAAATTCGAAGTCACACTCCTTTTTCCATGACTCGAAAGAATCGGCAATTGCATCAAGCTCCTCAAGGCACGGGTTGCACCATGTTGCCCAGAATGATATTACCAAAGGTTTCCCGGATTTTGTAAAATCGGACAGTTTTATCTCTTTTCCGTCTGTTGTCTTAACACGTATTTCGGGAAGCGTTGTCTGTGCGTTGCAGACAGCAAACAATGTCAATAACAAAACAATCAGTACTGTTTTTTTCATTATCTTTTAATTATTTGTTATCCCAATTTTTATTAAACTGCTCTGCAATGTCCGACATCTCCTGTTTTCTCTCCTCAGCAGCGAAACTCGAGTTGAATGAGTTCCTTGCAAGTTTAAAAATATCCTCCTCTTCCAAATCCAGTGCCTCAGCAACAGCCATATAATTCTCATTTAGATAGCCTCCAAAATAGGCAGGGTCGTCTGAATTGACTGTAACAAGTAACCCTTTTTCAATCATCCTTTTTAACGGATGGTCCTTCATATCATTTACCACTTTTAGTTTCAAATTGGAAAGGGGACATATTGTCAAAGGTATCTTGCGCCTGGCTAGCTCAATGGTAAGACTTTCATCATCAAGAGAGCGATTACCATGATCCACTCTTGACACCTTTAGAAGGTTTAGAACTTCCCAGACATATTCAGAAGGTCCCTCTTCTCCTGCATGTGCAACCGTCAGAAACCCCTCCTCTCTCGCTTTGTCAAAAACCCTCAGAAAACGTGACGGAGGGTTGCCCACTTCAGAAGAATCTAATCCAATTCCAGTAATCAGTTGTTTGTACTCCTTTGCCTCGTCAAGAGTCTTTAAAGCAGACTCTTCATCCAGATGACGTAGTATGCACATAATAAGCCTCGAACTAATTCCCATAATATTCTGCGCATCATTAAGAGCCCTGCTTATCCCCTTGATTACAGAACCGAATTCCACACCTCTGCCGGTATGTGTCTGTGGATCGAAGAAAATCTCTGTATGGATGATATTCTGCGAATGGGCCTTTTCCATATATGCCCATGTCATATCGTAGAAATCCTGTTCCTTTATCAGAACACATGCTCCCTGATAGTATATATCCAGAAATTCCTGAAGATTATTAAAATTATACGCTCTTCTAAGTTCTTCTACAGATGCATATTTAAGTTTAATCTCATTACGCCTCGCAATTTTAAACATTAGTTCAGGCTCAAGTGTCCCCTCAATATGCAGATGCAATTCTGCCTTGGGAATTCTCTTAATGACCTCTTCTACAGACTGATTATCTCTCTTTTTCATTTTGTTTTATTTTGTCTTTTTCGACTCTTCTGTATAACCTTCCGCCTGTTATTACACTAAGAAAACCTGGCAAATGGCTTCTCATAAACAGGAACAGACAGAGCATTACACCCAGCGTGATTACAGCAGGAAAAAAGTATGTGATAAAACACAAAAACTCCGTTTTTGGATTGAGAAAATATATCATAACCTTTCTTGTAAATGTAAGGAAAGGTTCGTGAGCAGCAAAAATGAAGAAGCTTGACGAAGCCAGAATAAGAGAGTTCCGTAATTTACCACTGTTGATACCGGCCGAAACCACATTAAACATAAAAATAATCCCTACAATGATTCCTAAGTTATGAATATATATATTGATGCTCTGATGCCTTGTAATGAGGTCTGCAAAAACAAACAAAGGGTAGAGTACTATTGAACTGTAAAAGAACCTGCTGGTAAAAGATATAATATTAATCTTATTAATACTGAAGTACGCACCCAACATGAAGAAGAAAAAAGAGACAGTACTTATTCCTACAATACCTGCAATATTAAATCCGAAAATATCCGTAATCCATAAAAAAGCTGCAATCAGTAATCCTGGTAAGCGAAGATATTTAACAATGAGCCAGATAAGTGGCGAAAACAGAACCACAACCATTAAATCACGTATATACCAAAACGGGAACAGTCGAGGATACCCTCCCCCGTTTAAGTTCCAGAACATCCCAATAATGTTCCTGAAACTAAAAAAATCCGGATTGTCCCATGCAACAAGATCGGGGAAGTATTTCAGGTAATGTACAACTATCAGAATAAGAGTGACAAAGAGATTCCAAAAGATATAGGGAACAAGCAATGTCCTGAATCTGTTCTTAATCTTTGTCTTGTATTTTTCTAAATTCCATTCACTGACATTGTAAAAAAAGAGAAATCCCGACATAAAGAAGAATGCTCTGGTTGGAATCTTTGCAATTATGGAGGTTATAATATAGGATATGTTCTCAAAAAAAAGAAATCCAGAAGGTCCCTGAAAAGAGTACTCATGGAACGTGGCATGTACACCGGAATGAGCAAAGAATACACATATAATCAGAGGAAACCTGACAAAATCTATTGTCCTGGACTGTAGTTCTGTTTGTGAATATCCTCCCATAATACAAGGTAATATTAATGATTTTTTTGTTATCTTTGATTGTTAGCTATGTGAGTTATTAATTAAAAAAATAAATATCATGAAATTCAGATTATTATATTTTGCAACTCTCGTTATTTCTATTGCAGGTTGCGACAAAATAAAAGACGCAGCAACTATCTCAATCAACACTCAGTTAAAAGCTGATATTCCGGTGCTTGTCACTGCTGCTATGGTAAAATCATCGGATTTAATTACTCCCGGAGCTCCAATAATTTTCAATAAGACACAGGAACTCAAAATAGAGGACAATGTAGATCTGGCACCATATCTGGCTAAAATTAAGGAGATTGACTTAACTTCTCTTGTCGTTACAGTTTCCGGACTTACTACCGGACAGACAATCAACTCGGTTTCCGTTGATATTACCGGTATTGGGACCTTGTTCACCCAGACTAACATAACAATGACCAATAACACTTTTACTCCTGTAATTCAATCCGGAATGCTGGACATGATTTCAGCAAAACTCCTAGCAGAAAAGAAAATCACAATCACTGTTTCGGGAAGCGCAAGCGGGCCTCTGTCAATTGTTGTAGGTTTGAATATGAATGCCAAGGTTGTGGCATTCCTGTTAAAATAAGATTACTGACAGTTTAATTTACAGCATCTTAACCATTATTGTCCTCCAGGTGTTCACAAGTTCGTCACCATCATAAAGAGTGCCATAAACAAGGCACTCATCCTCGTCTTTTACAATTATCTCAAATCCCTTCATGCTTGTGTCATTTACTCTGAATTTTGAGAACAGGACATTCCTGTCAATGTTAAAATCGCCGGTTTGTTTACCAAGAGCTGTGTTGTCGCATTCAAAGCGATATCTCGATTCTGTCTCCTTGTCTATCTTGTAGCAGTTGCATACTCTTTTTCCGTCTATACAGGTCCAGCTTTCATTGGATATCACTCCTCCCGATACCATGATCTTTGCCTCCCCAATGGCTCTCAGTATATTTCCTTCCTTGTCAACAAACTCAGAATTAGTCATCCATTCGGCTGAATCTGACAGTAAATGCTTTTCTGCTCTCATCTTTTAATCAGGTTTTTATTAAAGATATGAAGGTTAAATAAAATATCACCATTATTGCTATAAGTAAAATAACCATATAAAGGAACTGTGCAGAAAACACTCTCCATATTGTGGACCTCCAACCTGACCTGTAAAGTCTTCTGCTTCCTACCACTACATATACCGGGAAAATAAAGATGAGCCAGCTTTCGGGACTAACCTGCTTTACGGGGAATATCAGATTAACAGAAATGATTATTAAGAAAATCAAAAAAAGAAAAGTATGTTGATTGATAGCAAATATGAAGTGGGCAAGAAAATATTTCTGTTTTTTTCTGAATAGAACCCAAAGAAAGAATGCATAAAATGGCATTAATATAAAGAGGCTCCATGAGAGTATTGAAAAAAAGCGTGAGATATAATAATCTTTGTTTTGGTTGATATTTTTTAGCAAATCCCTGTTCTTATCGGTCAGACTTTTCTTGCTTGATATTTCAATCATACTTCTGTTCACAGTTGCTGTATCCTTATCCGAAATTGTCATAAGGTTTCCCTCTTTCCCCAGCTGACGGGTTGTTGTGATATTCAAAAGAAGAAAAAATATTATGCTGACGAATATATAAAGGCGAAAAGGAGGCATATAACGTGCTCTTTTACCCTCTGCATAGTCCGCAGCCATCTCACCTGGCTTAAATAATAAAGACTTTATGGTTTTAAAAACTCTGGTATCAAAGGCCCACATATTAGCCATTATATCAAACACCAGGACTCTGAAAGGCCGGTCTAAATCCCTGACAGACTGGCCACAATTATTACAATAGTGCCCAGTGAATTCTGTCTCGCAATTTTTGCAGACATTTATCTTTTCGCTTGCATCGTTCATCTATTGAAACATTTATTTAAAATAAAATTAAGAAAAAATCCGGTTATATTAAATTGTATATTTGTAATAAATTAGTGAGCATTGATTATTAAGCCATTTTTCAACTATCGCATCTTTATCTGGGTGTTACTCGCTCTTGCAATTCTTATGGGCGGGGTGTTTCTTGTAATTGCATATACTTATAATCTTCAAAAGGATACTGAAAAATACATTGAATCAACCCGGAACAATGTAGATGTTGCAAAGGAAATGGAGAAGGAATTAACAGCAATTAAAGGATTGTCGTATGTTTATCTTGTAAACAAGTCTAATTCATGGCTCGATTCTCTGAGGAACAGGCAGTCTAAATTCATAATTTTTCTGGAACGAGCCAGAATCAGCGCTAACACTGCTGACGAAGAACTTCTCATTCAACAGATTTCTGCTCTGTTTTCCAATTATGAACAAAATATACTTATTGCAGTTTCGAACCTGAAAAATGGGGAGATAAGCAAGGCAAATACTCTACTGGTTCACTCTGCACAGGAACTTCTTGGCACCATTCAGTTGAAAAGCAGCGAATTCATTAAGTTAAACAAGAATGCAGAGTTTCTTCATGAATCGGAAATGGCTCGTACAAATGTTCTTATTTTAAAAATCTTTGTCTCTCTGGGAATCGGAGGTATTGCATCGGGTCTTTTATTGGGATGGTTGCTTTCAAGAATGCTTTTCGGGCCAATCAACCAATTGGTACTTAAGGTAAGAGGGTCTTCCGGAGAAGCTGTATTAGAGCATTTTAAATTTTCTCATGGGAACGAACTGGACGAACTGGGAGAGAGCATTAAAAATCTTATTGACAGGATTAATAAGGCAAATGCAGATTTATCACGCAATAAAGAGCTGCTTCAGTATTCAAATAAATTTGCCAACCTGGGGAAAATTGCCCCTACTATAGCTCACGAAATAAGAAATCCGCTTGCTGCTATAAAAATGCTCGTTTACTCAATCCGTGAAGATGCAAAAACATCAGGGATATTTAAGGAGGAACTTGATATCATTTCAGGTGAAATTGACCGGATCGATAATTTTACAAAGGATTTTCTCAAGTTTGCAAAGCCGGCCGATCCCATTTTTGCCGATGTAATACCGACAGACACTCTTGGCGAAGTGATTCAGCTCCTTAAACCTCGTTTGAAAAACAATAGTATCCATCTTATCAACAACTCCTCAAAATGTAAATATCACGTGATGGCAGATGCCGGTCACCTTAAACAAATATATCTTAATCTTATACTTAATGCAGTTGAGGTAATGCCTGCCGGTGGAGAACTTACTGTTGATGCATGTGAGGTTACAGAAGCAGATATGAACAGACAGGGAGAAATCCGTAATTTCATCAGAATTGATATAAGCGACTCCGGTCCGGGAATACCCGAAGCTATAATGAAAACTCTTTTTGAGCCATTCATAAAGGGAAGTGACAAGGGTGTCGGGATTGGACTATCCATATCTCAAAGTATCGCTGCTTCTCATGGCGGCCGGATCACCGCAGAAAACAAGCCAGATGGGTCGGGTGCCATTTTCCGGCTGTATCTTCCATTAATTTCTATATAAACTGATAAAAACCAGACCTTAAATATGTATAAGTTACTTATAGTCGACGATGAACAAAGCGTAAGATATTCCTTTAAAAAACTGCTTAGTTCTCCTCATTATGCAATTATTGAGGCAAGTAATGCTGCCGAGGCCACAGACTATTTCAGGAGCGGAAAGCCTGATCTTGTGATCCTAGATATTGAGATGCCCGGTAAAGATGGCATCCAGGTATTAAAGGAGATGAATGAGATAAATCCCAATATCCCCGTAATTATAATAACAGCTTATGGTTCCGGTGACAGGGTAATCAAAGCAATGAAATACGGCGCTTACGAATATATTGAAAAACCATTCGATATTCCCAAACTGATCTTTGTTATTGAAGAGGCTCTTAAAAATTCGAACAAAGACGAGGCGAAAACCGAGGAGACGCAACAAAAGAGAAAAGTTGGGGTTACACATGGAGAGGATACTTTGGTTGGTGAGAGCAATGCAATAAAGGATGTATTCAAGCTTATTGGCCGCGTTGCAACCAGTGATGCAAGCATTTTGATTGTGGGGGAGAGCGGAACAGGTAAAGAGCTTGTTGCAAGAGCTATTCACAAATACAGCGACAGAGCCGGTAAACAATTTATTGCAATTAACTGCGCAGCCATACCTGAACCCCTTTTGGAAAGTGAACTCTTCGGTTACGAAAAAGGTTCATTTACCGGTGCCGACAGGCAAAAACAGGGAAAATTCGAAGAAGCCCACAACGGAACTCTGTTTCTGGATGAAATAGGTGATATGAGTCTCCCTCTTCAGGCAAAGTTATTACGTATTCTTCAGGAGGGAACCTTTGAGCGTATAGGTGGCACAAAAACAATTAAGGTTGATGCACGGATTGTGGCAGCGACTAACCGTAATCTGGAGAATGACATAATCAACAAGCTTTTCAGGGAAGACCTTTACTACAGACTCAAGGTTATAACCATATCCCTCCCTCCTTTGAGAATGAGGAAAGAGGATATCCCGCTGCTTACCGAACATTTTCTCATAAAGCATTCAAAAGGGATAAGAAGCGAGAATCCGGTTCTCATGCCAGAGGCAATGCATCGTCTGATTGAATACCACTGGCCCGGAAATATCAGGGAACTGGAAAATGTAATAAAAAGGGCCGTGATTCTGGCGAAGGGAAATGTAATAAGCCCGGAATTGCTTTTTGAGGGGATAGAGAAGCCGGTCACAATTTATAACACTACCAGCGAGCATACCAGACTCTTCTCATATCTTAACCAACAGATATTGAATAGTCCGGGAGAAATATATAAACTCGCCATTGATGAGTTCGAAAAGGATCTTTTACAATGGGCACTAAGTAGGGTAAATGGAAACCAGGTTCAGGCCGCAAGGCTTTTAGGCATATCACGTGTAATGCTTCACGAGCGTATGGATAAGTTCCGTATATAGGATCATGCATACTTTCTTTACACATGCAAACAAAATTTACACACTCCGGAATAAGTACAGTTTAAATCAATTCGTATATAACTAATAATATGCGTATTATATAATTTCTCCGGATGCTTAAAAAAGCACACTAATTCACACTCTCGTCTGCATGCCTCTCATTATCTGTGCATTACACGCTTTGGCATAATATTTGAAGCACCCCCTGACATTATTTAACAAATCATAATTTTTTATCACAATGAAAAAAATCGCATTACAAATTTTCACCGTTGCTCTTATGGCCGTATTAGTAATTGGTTGTGCAAAAGCTCCTAAGGCTGAACTTGCTGCTGCTACTGCTGCTATTGATTCTGCAAAAGTTTATGAAGCTAACCGTTACCTTGCAACTGAATTCAATGCACTTCAGGATTCACTGAATGCTATCAATGTTGCTGTTGAAGAGCAAAAGTCAAAAATGTTCTTCTCTCGTGACTACAAAGCAATCAACGAGAAACTTGTTACCATCACAACTGAAATCGGTGCACTTAAAGCAAAGACTGAAGAACGTAAGGCTCAGGTTCGCACAGAGGTTCAGGATACACTTACACTTTTGAACACTTTGATAGCTGACGACAAAGCATTACTTGCTAAGGCTCCTAAAGGAAAAGAGGGCAAAGCAGCTTTGGAAGCAATTCAAAACGACATTACAGTTTTAGAATCATCTGTAACTGAAATCAACACACTAATCACAAATGGCGACTACCTTACAGCTCAGGACAAAACCACTGCTGCTAAAGTAAAAGCATTAGCCATTAAAGAAGAACTTAGCGCTGCTATCGGCAAGAGAAGAAGATAATTTACAGATTTAATTTTAAATTTGTACCGTAAACTGATAAAGCCCTTTTTCATAAAGGGCTTTATTTAAAATATCCAGAATGTCTTTTCGCAAATACACCAAAAAAAAAATCTTCTTCTCCATTTTTCTTACTCTTTTGCTTCTTGCTTTAATAGCAGGGGCCATATCTTTTTTTTCACAGAAACCTCCAACAGGAAAAATAGAGGCAGGTAGAAAAGCTATTGCTGAAGCTATAAAAGAGGAGGCCAATATTTACTCTGCTTCTGAGCTTTCTGTTGCTGAAAAGAACTGGGAAGCGGCTATGAATGAGTGGAAGGAGAACAACAGCAAATCTCCGATAGTCCGTAATTATGATAAAGCAATAGTCTTTGCCGATCTGGCAATAGTGAATGCCGTTAAAGCCAAAAAAAACTCCATAGAGAAAAAAATCAAGCTTCGTAAAGAGATAGAGAGCGGTATAGCATCTTTAAGAGTAAGTATCAAATATATAGAAACAGCTAAAGAAAAACTCCCGGTCAACCATGCTGTCTGGAAAAAGTATACTCCTGTTGCAATCAAGCTTGACGAGGTTGAGTCGGCATTTAAACGGAACGACCTGACTTCTGCGAAAAAAGGTCTTGATTCAATATTCTCTATTATAGGCCAGATACAGGAGGAGACAAAAAAACTGCTGGAGGATTATTTCAGTAGCTATAATGAGTGGTTAAGACTTGACGCAGAGATGAGGCGGCTCTCTAAGATTAATAACACAGTAAGTCTTGTTGTAGATAAGTTTTCCCGACGATGCATTGTTTATAAAGCCGGCAAAAAGATAAAGGAGTACAGTGTGGAACTTGGAGTCAACTGGCTGGGAGACAAAAATGTAAAAGGGGACAGGGCAACACCTGAGGGAAAATATTCAATAACTGCAAAAAAATCTGGTCGCTCAACGATATATCATAAAGCATTAATGATTAACTTTCCTAATGCAGAGGACAGAAAGCGTTTTAAAATGAAGCAAGCCAACGGCAACATACCTAAAAATGCGAACATAGGGGGTCTGATAGAGATTCATGGCGGAGGCGGAAAGGGAATCGATTGGACAGATGGCTGTATAGCCCTTACGAACAGAGACATGGACCACCTTTATTCAATATGTTCAGTTGGAACTCCAATTGCAATAATTGGTTCTCTGGCTCCCATGGATACAATTTTTGATTTAACTCAAAATTAACAAGATTATGAAAAAGCCTGACTCAAAGAACCTTATTCTGGTGTCGCTTTCAATCGCATTAACGATAGGCCTTTTGCTCTTTTATCTCTCGAAATCAGAAGCTCTCAAGGAAGCGGCAATGTCGTTATATAGTTTTCATAACTATCCCGAAACCCTTGCAGGAAAGGATTCTGTACAACTGACCAAACAAATTAATGCCACAGAAAAACGCGTTTTTGCACTACAGAAAAAAATAGAAAATCTCTGGCCATATGATCCTTATCTTATTATAAATACCACACGGAACACTTTTGTTCTACGGACAAAGCGGCAGATTCTGAGAGAGGGTATCTGCTCAACCGGCAGTTATATACTGCTTGATGCCGGTGATGGACAACAATGGGTATTCAAGACACCAAAAGGTGAACACCGGATTCTAAGCAAAGTAGTGGACCCGGTATGGGTAAAGCCAGACTGGGCATTTATTGAGGAGAGCCTTCCTGTTCCTTCCATTAATGATCCTGACCGTTTTGAATATGGATCACTTGGCGACTATGCTCTCAGGCTAGGTGACGGATATATGATTCACGGCACCCTTTATCAGCGCTTTCTTGGGCTCCCTGTAACACACGGCTGTGTAAGGCTTGGCGACGAAGACCTTAAAATTGTCTTCAAAAATCTGCAAATTGGATCGAAAGTTTACATATTTTAGCTGATATCAGAATGAAAAATATAAATATCTCAAAAAAATCAATCATTGTATTCCTTGCAATACAGGTTGCGGTTGCTTTATCTTCATTCATTTTGTTTGGTTTGGTTCCTGCTCTTCGAGAAGCCGGGAAAATAAAGGATGTAGCTGAGAAGAAATCTGATATGGCAGAAGCTGAATTACCGGAAGGGACCTTAAAACTTATTGAAAAGGTAAGAGCCGGTGAACATCACGAAGCCTACCTGAGATCTACACTCAAATTATCTAAAAAAGATTCAATTGCCTTATTCATAGACCTTAATGACAGTCTTGCATTTCTGTCCCTAAAAGGAGTCTACCTATATCAATCGAAAATTTCTAAAATCAAAATCAACAAAGGGCTAAAAAAAATGCCCTATTTTCTGCGTGACAGTCTCTACTCCGGTCCATTACAGGTAGTTGAAGAGATTTCAAGCATTGAAAAATTCCCAATCGTTGTAAAAAAAGCTCCCAAGGACACCAGTGAGGCAAATCAATCCGGTGCAGCACCTACTCTGCCAATACAAAACGATGTCTTTGTAATGTTTAACTTCGGCAACAATATGGTTATTGAGATTGACCAGGAGGAGGATGAACTTGCTGGGACACGGCGTGCATACAGGCAATACAAGAGACAATACCGCAGATGGTTTATGTCTGAAAGCATTAGTGCTCTTTTTGACTCTGAGAGGAGTGGATACATTTATCATATAACAATTGAATTGCCCCGGGAGGATGCTCGTTCTATATACAGGGCATTACCATTAAAACCATTTGTGGTGGTGAGATATTGAACATAAAATTAAATATTTATTTAAAAAGTTATACCTTTGTTACAAATCCCTTCTGAAACACACAAAAACAAAACAAAATATAACTAATTTATTGAATTTTATAAATTTTATGGAAAACGAGAACACCAAAAGAGTCAAAGGCTTATCCGCATTGGTAGGTAATACACCGATTCTTGCAATCAGATTCAGGTACAAAGGCGAAGAGAGAACAATCTACGCAAAGGCAGAGAATTTTAATATGACCGGAAGTATAAAAGACCGTATGGCATATTATATTTTAAATAATGCATACAAAGAGGGGAAATTAAAACCCGGAGATATGATTATTGAGGCCACAAGCGGTAACACCGGAATTGCTTTTTCTGCATTCGGCAGAGCCTTGGGACACCCAGTGACTATTTTCATGCCGGACTGGATGAGCATGGAGAGAATAAATCTAATACGAAGTCTGGGCGCAAAAATAAATCTTGTAAGTAAGGAAGAGGGTGGTTTTCTTGGAAGTATAAAAATGAGTGAAGAACTTGCAGCAAAAAGTGAGAACTCATTTTTGCCTAAACAGTTCTCAAATTGCAATAATACACTGGCTCATTACAGCACAACAGGTCCGGAGATCTGGTGGCAGATGAAAATCCGCAATCTGGACATTGATGCATTCGTAGCAGGTGTAGGTACAGGTGGTACCATAATGGGTGTCGGTAACTATTTAAAGGAACAGAACCCAAATATTACCATTCACCCTCTGGAACCATCAAACTCTCCAACACTAACAACCGGCTATAAGGTAGGCAAACATAGAATTCAGGGTATTTCAGACGAATTCATTCCTTCAATCGTTGAGTTGGACAAACTTGACAGCATTGTATGTGTAGATGACGGAGATTCAATTATCATGGCCCAGAAGCTTGCAAGTATGGGTATAGCTGTAGGTATCTCATCCGGTGCCAACTTCCTTGGAGCTCTTAAATTACAAAATGAGAAGGGTAAGGATAAGGTAATCGTAACTATATTCTCCGACGACAACAAGAAATATCTTAGCACAGACCTTACTAAATGCGAGCCAGTAAAGGATGATTTTCTGTCTACAGACGTTGAACTGATCGATTTTAAAGCCTTTAAACGCGTATGCGTTAAATGCTGTGATCCTGATACTTGCGAAGAAGCCGTTTATGCATGCGGTGATGAAACCTTCAAACTTCATAGTTGCAATCAGATAAAATAACATAAGATACTCAGGGAACACACATTGTGTACTAAGTAAAGTGTAATCATAGAAAAAAGGGAGCCAAAATAACTTTTGACTCCCTTCTTTTATTTAATACATTGTTTGATACTCTATTGATTCTTAACGCAACGAACTGAAAAAGCAGAACTCTTTTGGAACTTTATCTTGTCAATAACATTTGTATTGTAGTAAATGTTCCAGTATCTTGCAGTTGAGTCATTTACCTCTGCCGTGCTCCACCATGAACCATAATAGTCCTTGCCCCCGAATGCTCCGGTACTCATGCGTCCCCCCCCCGGAAGGGCTGTAAAACCGCTGCTGTTGTTTGATGATACATCTGAACCCAACCAATGCTCGGTTCCGACTTCTCTAAGGTTACCCGCTGCAAGGTCCCTACCGCCAAAAAAGTTGGCAAGTGTGTTCCACTCATCATCGGTTATTACGTGCCATCCTTTGGGACAAATATTGCGACTGTCTGTGACAGCATACCAGGTATATAACCTGCCGTAAATTTCAGCAGTCTTTTCGTCACCTTTGTAGGCCCACTGATACTTTGGCTCTTTCTGATCCGAAATGTCCTTGTTTGCCGGAGTGGTTGTTTCAATCAAATCACCATTACTGTACTTGGTAGTTTTCAGATTTTCCGCCATCCATAACATTTTACCAATTTTAACAGTCTTGTATTCATTTCCGTCCACATCTGTCAGTTTCTCATTACATCCGGTTGTCAGTACGACTAAGGCACCTGATGCAACTAATGACAAAATTTTAAATTTTAAATTATTTTTCATAATAGTTGTTTTTATTTTTTAAGGACGCAAAAATACACATTTCTTCTGTTATTCAATTTTATAACCCCGAATAATTTCAATTATTTTCTCATTGTTAACAATCATCATGCCATGTCTGTCGTTGGAAATTCCATTTTCCAGTATATATGGATATGTTGGTATACTTTCGTTCATTTTTGTAGGCAGATATTTAAACTTTATATTATCACAGCGCTCTTTCAATGTAATACCGGCCTCCATTATATGAGTAGAAACAATAAAGACACATTCATGAATCTTTGAAAATGCCTCTGTTACAGCTACAGTTGCATCATAGGCATCCTTGACATTTGTACCTTTAAAAAGCTCGTCAAACATGACTATCAGTTTTTTTCCAGACGCAACCTCTGTTGCAATTTTTTTAACACGCACAACCTCTGCATAAAAGTGGCTGTAACCCATGTTAAGGTCGTCAGGTACATTTATAGAGGTGTAGATGCCATCCTGTACAGTAAAATCCATCGATTTCACCGCCAGCGGGAATCCCATATGAGCAAGGTAAAGAGATATTCCGAAAGATTTCATCAGTGTAGATTTTCCGGCCATGTTTGCCCCTGTCAGAAACAGCACGTTTGAATGGTTGTCCAGATGAATATCATTTGCAACAGCATCCGGAATGCAAGGGTGATATACGCCTTTGATATCTATATTTGTTTCTGTTCCCTTATGGGCAGATGCATAAACGAATCCTCTCTTTGCACTAATCTGAGATACAGCTATATAAACATCCAGATCGTGCACAATTTTCATCAGTTCAGACAGAGACTCAGATATAGTATATCTTAGCTTATGGTCATAAAAGGCAAATTGCCATAAAGTATATTTTTCTCTTTTTGCGCTTGTAAAAATCCAGCTAAGGTGCTTGTTAAGCAAGATATTCCGCGCCTTTTCAATCTGCTCCTGATAGGCCGATGATTTTGCAACGTTTTGCAAATCATTCATAAATGCCTCCAGCTTTATAATCACAGATATGGTTGCGGCAAACCCTTCCTGTAACAGGTCAAACTCCTCATCGTTGGCTATGAGCTTTGTTGCCTTGCGTTTGACATTATTCAGGCATGAGGTAATGATGTTCTTGTTATCTGTATTTCCAAGGTAACGTTCAGACAACTCAAATTCCTCCTTTGATAAGGGGAAACTAAGCATACTCTTCTGAAAGAACTCAAAGATATCCCTCCGGAAATTGATCTGGTCAGCTTCTGTAAGCGGATCAAGAAACATGCGCTCAAGAACCAATCCCCCTCCTCTTGTTACAGTATGGTTATAAACATTAAAAACCGAATTGGTTTTGTATCTGCCCAAGATGTTCAAATCTTCCAGCG
>CAZREC010000033.1:0-24264 GCA_964599025.1 uncultured Muribaculaceae bacterium
GGCCTCGTAGAGGGCCACTACCACCCGCTTGATTACGGTGGCATCTACATTCAGCTGCTTTAATGTCTTTTTGATTTGGGACGAGGCATAACCTGCACGGGTAAAATCGCCTCCCTCTACATTGTATTCCAGATGCATGCTAATAGACAGGTTTTAGTCCCGCAGCATAGAGGATTCCTGAACACCTGAACATAGAAAAGGGACTCTTTACTAAAAGCATATGGTTCTCCTTTGCAATATCTATCATCTCCTGGGTCACCTCCTTGTTTCTGCATAAAAGCATGAATGGCACATCGGACATCTCTGCTGTCCTTATTGACTGAATGTTAGCCAGTCCGGTAATCAGAATGAAATTCTGGATCTTTACCGTAAGCACATCGCTCATCAGATCAGATGCAAATGCGTATTCCACATTCTCTTCCAACCTGGACTCCCCGCAAACAACGGTCCCGCTGACTAATGAACACAGATCTTGAATTTTCATATTATGTTTTTTATATAACAACGTCTTTTCATATACGGATAGTGCTCGTACCTATCCCAAACCTTGTATGCTGAGTTGTCCTCAGCCTGTGGATTTGAAATTGCATATTTGATATCCAGCTCTTTAAACATAGGGGCAAGATGGGAATGGTAAATTGAGGATATACCTTTATTTTGCCATTCCGGGGCAGCTCCTATCATCATAAGATCTATAGAATCATATTTTTTGAAACCTCTCATTATATGGTACCATCCGAAAGGATAAAGCCTGCCTTTTGCCTTTTTGAATGCTTCAGAAAGGTTTGGGAAACAAATCCCGAAACCGGCAATATTTCCTTTATCGTCCTGCAAAATACTGGTAAGTTCCGGCTTGAGCATAGGGAAATAGCTTTTGCCAATTGCTTTTATCTCATTATTAGTAAGAGGTATGAAGTTTGCAATATTTTTAAAACTCTCATTAAATGCTTTGAAAAAGTTCTCCACCAATGAATCAATACTCTTTAATTTAGTTATATCAAGTATACTGAGGTTGTACCTTTCCATAAGAGATTCACTTATTCTTCTAAGTTTATCCGGCACACCTACATTTGCAGGAATTTTTACCTGTATCCAGTCCACCTGTTTTTCATACCCCAGCTGCTCCATTATCTGAGGATAGTATGCATAATTATAAAGACAGTTTACCGAAGGTGTGTTCTCGAAACCCTCTATAAGCATACCCTGACGGTTCCAAGTGTTGTAACCCAGAGGTCCGTGTATCTCTGTTTTCCCCTCTTCCCTGCCCCACTCCGATACTTTATCAAGAAGCGCCTTAGCAACTTCAACGTCGTCTATGAAATCGAACCAGCCAAATCTTATTCTCTGATAATGCTGGTATTCATCTGCCCGGGGGTTAATAATACCTGCTACCCTCCCTACAATCTTATTCTCTTCTGACCATGCCATCCACATCCTTATTTTGCAATATTCCAGTGACGGACTTTTTGTAAGAACTGAGAACTCGTCAGAATCGAGTACGGGAACATATTGTTTGTTTTCTTTGTATAACTTATGGGGAAACCTTATAAATTTCTTTATCTCCGATGAGGTTAATACCTCTCTGATTTCTATTTGCATCTGTACACAGTTTAGAGGATATAGGTTGCGCAAATGTAGTCATATTTTTTGAATCCAGAAGGGCATCAACCTATAAAATGCCTTATCACGACCTGGGCACAGACAGCTCCAAAAACCGCAGGAAGATAGGAGATTGTGCCAACTATCGACTTTTTGTTCTGCTCCTGGACAGCAAGAATTGCATTTTCATCGGGCAGTTCCTCGGAGAATACCACTTTAAAGCCTTTGCTGATGCCCTCTTTACGGAGCCTTTTCCTTAACATATAAGCCAACGGACAATTGAATGATTTAGAAATGTCTGTAATCCTTATTTTGGTTGCATCAAGTTTTGCCCCTGCTCCCATAGAGCTCACAACAGGGATTCCGTTAACCAGTGCATACTTGATAAGTGCTATTTTTGGCGAGAGGGTGTCAATGGCATCAACAATGTAGTCGGGAGTTTCTCCTGAGAGAAGTTCCGCTATATTTTCTCCTGTAATAAATTCATTAATGACCTTAAGTTCAATATGAGGGTTTATATCCAGCAGACGTTTTGCCATTACATCGGTTTTAGCCAGGCCGACAGTACTGTCCAGAGCAAGCAGCTGCCGGTTCTTGTTTGACGGGTTTATTATGTCTGAATCTACTATAATCATAGCACCTATTCCCGCCCTTGCCAGCATCTCTGCAGCATAGGCACCCACACCGCCAAGTCCTACTACTGCAACTCTTTTCGACTTGAAAACCTCAAGGGTATCCTTTCCAAGAAGAAGCTCACTTCTGATTAACCAGTTTTCCATATCTCTCCTATCTTCCTTTTTCGAAAGTTTTTGCCTCCTCCCAATACTTGTCCATCTGCTCCAATGACATCTCCTTTAGAGAGAGTCCTTGCTTTATTGTATTTTCTTCCAGATAGTTAAACCTTTTTATAAATTTCCGGTTTGTGAGTTCAAGTGCAGTATCCGGATTGATTTTATAAAGCCGGGCAGCATTTACAAGCGAAAAGAGAAGATCTCCAAACTCCTCCTCGGCCCTCTTACCTGCAATAGTCTCTTTTACCTTCTCTCCCTGCATTTGACCTTCCCGCATCTCATGCTCGAATTCATCAAGCTCCTCCTTTACCTTGTCCCATACCTGCTCCTTAATGTCCCAGTCAAAACCGACTGCCCTTGCCTTGTCCTGTATTCTGTATGCCTTTACCAACGACGGCAGCGAATTTGGCACACCAGACAAAAGTGATTTGTTCCCGTGCTTTTCTGTACTCTTTAGCGATTCCCAGTTTTCTATCACATCCTTTGTACCGTTCACCTGAGTTGTAGCAAATACATGAGGGTGGCGGTAAACCAGTTTGTCAGAAATCCGTTCCATAACATCGGCAATGTCGAATGTCCCCTTCTCGGAACCGATCTTTGCATAAAACACAATATGCAGCATTATGTCTCCCAGCTCTTTACTGATATTAAAATCGTCGCCGTCCATTATAGAATCGCTCAATTCGTATGTTTCTTCTATTGTAAGGCTCCTGAGCGACTCCATTGTCTGCTCCTTGTCCCAGGGGCATTTTTCCCTGAGTTCATCCATAATATCTAAAAGCCTCACGAAGGCTTTGATCTCTTTTTCTCTATCCATTGTTGAATTTTATTCTTATTTCCGAGGCTGTGCCAAGGTTTTCCAGTGTTGCTATGTTTCCCTGGTTAACAGCAATCTCAAGCAATCCAAGCGAATTGAAAAGTGCCAGTAACTCTCCGGGCAGATGTTGCGAGTAGCTGTGAGATATTGTTGTTATCTTGGTATATGGTCCCTGCACAAAAATTGTGAAACTTCTCCCTCTCTGGAGCTTGTCAAATATTCCTCTTTCTATGTTTGTGATTGCGTTGCCGAAAGAGTCTATGTACACTACTCTGCCTGTAACCGAATCTTCGTTGTAAACCACCTTGGGCGTTATCTCTTTTTTGATATTGGTGGCAAATGTGTTCTGTTCATAACTATTGTCAATGACAGACTCAACTCCTCTTACAAAAAGATCGAGTGCAGAAAAATTGGAGAAATCTGCATCCTCCTCAATTGCAAATGCTATTGCCGGCAATGAGTCAAAAAGCAATGCAAATCTTCCGTCATTCACCCCTACAAAATAATGATTGTCTGCAAAAACAACAACCATTGGATGTTCTGCAGAGGGTTCACTCATAACTCCCAGAAGATGAATGGTTCCTTTTGGATAATACTTATAACAATTCTTGAGAATGAATATTTCCTGCAGGACATCAAAGGGTGGTATCGAATTCGTGACCTCCACCAGCTCAATATCTTTAGAAAGTGAGATCAGTCTACCCTTTAATGCACCCAGATAATAGTCACCCTTGCTCCAATCACTTGTTATAGTAACAATAGTCATTTACAGGCCATAATATTGGGCAAAGATAGAAAATTTTCATACATTTGCCGCTCCTTTTAAGGAGATGTATTTATTTAAAAAATAACTAAATATTAATAACTTATCATGCACACTAATTTAAAGTTCATTAGCGCAGATGAAGCAGTTAAGGTTGTAAAATCCGGAGACCATATCCACTTCAGCAGCGTTGCAAGTGCCCCTAAGATTCTGATTGATGCTCTAGTAAGAAGAGGCGATTCCGGAGAATTGAGAGACGTACGCATTCACCACCTTCATACCGAAGGTTCGGCCCCATATACAGAGGCAAAATATGAAGGCATATTTTTCCACCAGGCATTCTTTGTCGGAGGTAACGTTCGCAAAAGCGTACAAGCAGGTTATTCAGATTATATTCCTGTCTTTCTTAGCGAGACCCAAAAGTTGTACAGAAGCGGCACCCTTCCTTGTAATGTAGCTATGATTCAGGTTTCAACACCTGACAAACATGGTTTTGTATCGCTCGGAACATCGGTAGACGCCACCCTGGCTGCCATAGAGTGCGCTGAACATGTAATTGCTGTGGTGAACAAAAACGTACCAAGAGCCTGGGGCGACGCAATGATTCCTTTAAGCATGATTGATTATTTTGTTGAAGCCGACGAATTGCTCGAACCTGCTCATTTTACTGAGCCTGATGCATTAGAGGCAGCGATAGGCAGGAATTGCGCAAATCTTATAGAGGATGGTGCCTGTCTTCAGATGGGAATAGGGGCTATTCCAAATGCTGTGCTTGCTCAGCTGGGCAACCACAAGAACCTGGGTATACATACCGAAATGTTTGCCGACGGAGTACTTCCACTAGTAGAAAAAGGAATTATCAACGGTGCCAACAAAGCGATAGACAAAGGCAAGATGGTCTCTACATTTCTGATGGGTTCCCAAACATGTTATGACTTCATAGATGACAACCCAATGGTACTCATGATGGATGTAAGATATACCAATGACCCGTTCATTATCTCAAAAAACCCTAAGGTGACAGCAATCAATTCTGCACTTCAGGTAGATCTCACAGGTCAGGTTTGTGCAGACTCACTCGGCACAACCTTCTACTCAGGTGTTGGCGGACAGATTGACTTTATCTACGGAGCATCACTCTCAGAAAGAGGAAAGGCTATCATAGCAATGCCATCGGTTACCAATAAAGGAATAAGTAAAATAGCACCAGTTCTTAACCCGGGAGGCGGCGTGGTAACCACCCGTAACCATATTCACTGGTTCGTAACAGAGCACGGTGCCGTGAACCTTTACGGAAAATCACTTCAGGAGAGGGCTAAACTATTAATATCTGTTGCTCATCCAGATCATCGCGAATCTCTGGAAAGAGCTGCATTTGAAAGGTTCGGGCCGCATTTCAGGTTTATTGGTTAAATCTGTATAAGTATCTAACAATAGAGGCTGTCTACTTTTAGACAGCCTTTGTTGTTTATATAATCACCATCAATTCAATGGTAAAGCCCACCACCAGCACCGTTGTTTTTTTAAACGCTATTTTCATCAAATCACAACTTATGTTAATAGAACTAAAAAGCCGTCCTAGGACGGCTTTCTCATATAATCAATAATCCAATTTGGACTAACGTGAACAGACTAATCTACATCATCACTATTATCCGTGACAACCTCAAACTGATACATTAGAGATTGATATTTACCGAATGATTTTTGGGTTGCGCCGAACCCCCAATCAGAAGAGAAGAAAGTTATAGCCTTTCCGCCGTGCTTCATATTCAGGAAAGCTTTTGACTTACCATTAATAATAGAACCGTCACTATTGGTTAGATCCTGGATTGTTGCAGATGCAGCCACATAACTCTTTGCAGCACTGTATAATTTATATTTTCTGGCAGTATCTTCTATATTTGTTTCAATTACAAATCCATCAAGCAGTCTTCCTACGTACCAATATGAGATATTATCTCCCGCTTTTAATGTATCTCCGATGCCGGCGTTTAGCGATTTGAAGTAAAATCCCTTAGACAGTGAGTCGAGCCCGGCAAAATGTTTTCTGCTGAATGCTTCAAGTGTGTCTATCTCAAACAGGGCCACACTGTCTACCACCCTCAGTATCTCAATGTCATATATTGTTGGCGATGAATGTATTCTTGTACTTCCCACATAATTGTAGTCAGATAACCATGAAGGAATTATAATTCTTGCTTTAGAACCCACTCTGAGTTTTATAAGGGCCTCTTCCAATCCTCTTATCAGTGTATAGTTGCCCATCTCGAACAGAACCGGTCCATAATAGGTGGAGTCTGCATATCCACCTGCTAGCTTTGCAACATTTTCGTATGTTGTGCTCAGATAATTATTCTTAAGATCCAGCGTTGAATATTTCACAAACACTCCTCCGGTCTTTTTTACAGGATCACCATTGCCTGCTGTTTGAGTTACTATGTACATTCCCGAAGTAGTGGGTTGTATGCTGTTGTTGTAAGCAACTTTTATATATGCATCTAATAATCTCTTCTCAATGGCGTCCGAACTCTCGGTTATCTCCTTTGAACATGAAAACAACACTGCAATTGAGGCAAATAAAAACGTACCTGCTCTTAAAAATTTATTCATCAAATTTCCTTTTCTTGGCTTTGTTACAAAAATCGTACAAAATTAGCAAAAATTAATTCTTTTTTATCTCCTTTATCCAAACCTCAAAAATTAAAGGTGACATTTTCGGAACTAACCCTACATCTTTTTTATCATAACCCAGGTTTGCGGGAAAAACAATATATGCATGCTCTCCCTTTTTTGCTCCCTTAAGTCCCCAGTCCAGACCATCAATAAACATGCCCTTTCCAATTACACCTTTTCCAAAATCGAATCCTCGGTTATAAATGTTTATTCCCAAGTTATCTGCAACTTCCGGAATATTTGTCTCAAACAGTACACCTAATCCAGACTGAAACACATATCCTGCAAAATCAAAAACAACAGAATCGCCCTCCATAAGAGAATCTTCCGACCCCTCTGCAATAACCACACGACTTGCTCCTCCGTTCACAACCAGCCTTTTACCGGCAGCAACCTGATTTTTTGTAAAACTGTCTATATCCTTAATCTGTTGGGCAAGTTGTATCTCCTTGTCCTGTTTTGTACAACCTGTCATAAAGGGAAGTAATCCCAACAAAATGACGATAATCAGATTTTTCATCTTTCTCAGACTATGAACAAAATATTCAGGCACCTTTTCTATTGGCATAAAAAGCTTGCCCCCCGATGCTCTCTCATGTCCACCTCCGTTGAAAAAGTTCTTTGCCATCTCGTTAACTGAAAAATCATCTATCGATCTTAGTGAAACCCTTACATTATCTGTACTTTCAGTAAAAAGTGCGGAGACACTCACTCCTCTTATATTCAGAGGCATATTCACAAACCCTTCGGAATCACCTTCGGAGAAATCGAATTGTTGTTGCTCCTCCTTTGTCAGCACAATATATCCGGCTTCCAGCTCAGGTAAAATCACCATTTTTTTCTGAAGCAGGTATCCTAAAAGTCGCATCCTTGACTCAGTAAAACCTCCGAAAACATAGTGCTGTAATTTTTCTTTATCCACACCTAGCAACAAAAGGTCCGATGCCATCTGAAAAGTTGTGCCAAAGACAGAATTTGAGAAATTGTTGGTGTCTGTCATAAGACCTACATACAACGAAGAGGCAGTATGTAGGTCCAGTTTCCCGGAATTATCTTTGTTTGCCGATCTCTCCATGGCCATCAGCGACCAGTAAAGTAATTCACATGTAGAAGAGATCTCTGTCGTGGAAATAACCAAATCGAAATACTCACTTTCCGGGTCAGGATGATGGTCTATGAGAATTTTTCTTGCAGTGGAACCTCTTAGGATTTTTTCAAGATCATCAACCCTTCTTAACTGATTGAAATCAAGAGCTATTATAAGGTCACATTCTGTCAGATACTCATCTACTGAAGCCTTCTGTGTCTTATATATCTGAATATCTTTCGCTTCATCCAGGAACCCAAGATAGTCGGGATAGCAATTCGGAACAACTATTAGGGATTCAATTTTTTTTGATGTCAGGAAATGCTTCATTGCCGTAACAGATCCCATGGCATCACCATCGGGATTTGTATGACTGATTATTAAAATCTTTCTGGCAGAAGATATTAGGCACCAGAGCCTGTCAATTTGTTCTTTTTCTAAAAAGTCCGTCATGTCGAAATAATTGGCACAAAAGTAGGAAAATATATTGCGGGGTCTAAATATTTATTTTACTTTTGTGCATCATATTTTAGAAATAAATATAAAATAGAATAACTACCGATGAAAAAAATCTTAATTTTTGTTGTCCTGCCTATAATAATAATAGTATTAGGCTATCTGATCTATACAAGCATTCAAGAACCTGTTATTTTTGAAAAAAACAAGAAATTCAGAGAAAGTCTTGCTATTGAAAGGCTAAAAGATATTCGTACCCTTCAGGTTGCTTACAAGACTAAGTTTGGCAAATTCACATCCGGCTTAGACACCCTAATTGATTTTTATAACAACGGACAGCTTACCTTAATCAAGCAAATCGGTTCTATGGATGACTCTCTTGCAGTTGCTCAGAAAAGAGTTTTCCGCGATAGTATTAAAATAGCGGTTAAGGATACATTGCTTAAAAGACCCGGCTTCATTATCGATTCAATTGCATACATCCCTTACAGCGGCGGCGAAAAGTTTGAAATGAAAGCCATTATAGGTAAAGTTTCCGGAGTGGACGTTCCTCTTTTCGAGGCATCTGCACCATATGACCTGTTGTTAAAAGGTCTGAACAGACAACTTATAGTAAACCTTAAGTCTGACCGTGAAACATCAACCCGTTATCCCGGTTTAAGAGTTGGAAGCATAGAATCACCAAACAACAATGCAGGTAACTGGGAATAATTATTATGCCAATAATTGTCAATAAGCAGCTCGAGCTGGAAAAGACAAAAGAAAACAGACTATCCATTCAGGCTGACTTGAATGGATTTTCTTTTTCTGTTGTCAACGATTCCGCCAACAAAGTGCTTTTTATGTATCAGTCTGATTTCTCCTGCGAAAGGGGACATTATGACTTTTTCCTTAAAAACACTGCGCAGCTTATTAGCTCTTTTACTCTTTTATCTTCTGTCTTCAAGAAAGTTAACATTATTGTAGACACATGTAAATATGTTCTTGTTCCTAAGCAACTTTATAAAGAGGAGGATGCTTTCCAGCATTTGAGCAAGCTTCACAGTCTGGACGAGCTTGACGAGATAGACACAGTGGAAATTCCAGGCGAGGACATTATAATTCTGTTTGCCGTTAGCAGTACATTTATAAATCAGATAAAAAAGGTGCAACCTGAATTCAGTCTCTTCCCCTCTATTTATCCTATTATTTCACAGGTTTCGGATTTTCAGGACCATAACAAGATTTTCTTCAGATACCATAAAGGACATGTGCATCTAATTGCCTACGAAGGTTCAAGGTTGGTGTACTGCAATTCGTTTCCTGCAATTCATTTCAACACTGCTCTGTATTTCCTTTTACTTACACAAAAACAGGTCCAGTTTAACCCTGAGCTTACTACCGTATATGTAAGCGGGAACATAAAGGATTTTGAGATTATGGATATCTCAAAGTATTTCTCCAAGGTAAAATATTTCAGGAATCTGCGCATCCCTCTGGGCTCTCCGGACATTGAACTGAAATTCTCTTCTTTGACATTTGAACTTTAACAACTATGAGGATAATAGGCGGGGACATGAGAGGGAAGACAATTTCTCCTCCAGTTAGCTATAAGGCAAGACCAACTACAGATTTTGCAAAGGAGGGGCTGTTTAATGTCCTTGCTAACCAGTATGACTTTTCCGAAGTATCGGTTCTAGATCTCTTCTCCGGGACAGGCAGCATCTCATTTGAATTTGCCTCGCGCGGATGCAGCACCATAACATCTGTAGAGATGAATGCTGTTCATGCTGCATTCATTAAAAGTACGGCTGCAAAGTTCGGTATTGAGGGGATGCAGGTTGTCCGTCATAATGTCTTTGACTTTCTTGAAATATGCAATCATCAATATGACATTGTGTTTGCCGACCCTCCATACGATATTGCCGGGTTTGGTGGCATTCCGGAAAAAATACTCTCCAGCCCCATTTTCAAAGATGGAGGGATTCTGGTTTTTGAACATCCTGCTGGTTTCAACTATGAGACAAATCCGTTTTTCACCAAAGAAAAAAAATACGGGAATGTGCACTTCTCATTTTTCGAGAAAAAATAAAAGTAATCGGAACAATAATTTTGCAAATATTAAAATGATCGCTATATTTGCAGTCCCTAAAGGGAAAAAGGTTTGGTAGTTCAGTTGGTTAGAATACATGCCTGTCACGCATGGGGTCGCGGGTTCGAGTCCCGTCCAGACCGCTCCGAAAAAAAAGCCTCTCAGTTTTGAGAGGCTTTTTTTATTAGGTTCATGTGAAAACTGTATAAGGCACTGAAAAATGCAAAGTTTCCTAAAACCGTCTTGGAGATTGGTGTTGAGGAGGATTCAATGAGCAACAACGCTGGCAGCTCTGTTAGCAGATAAGTGATTACCAGATAAATGTGTAAGCTTCTCATTTCCATTTAGGTACTAACTAAGCTGGCAGGTCGCCTGCCAGCTTAGTTAGTACTTCCTTTATTTACTGATACTTACAAAATCTACTGATTATCAAAACTATGTGCATCAGGCTGAATATCTCGCAACTACCAACAGAGCTGCCAGCGTAATACACGCACTAATTCTGTAGAGGTGTTAGTAGTTCACTGTGAATGAAAAGTATATATTAATTTACTAGTCAGTTATTTACTAACTGATGATAACTCCAGATATGCAGCCGAGTTTTGCGTGGCACGATAAGTGGTATTAATCTTATATTCAGACCAGTATAAAATTAAACAGATCAAATATATTTGGTTAATATGTTTATTAATAGCAATATACCACATATTGTGCCACGATAGTTACCCAGTAGCAGTTTGCCCCTCCCTGTGTTTCTCCACCTATTTTTCAATCTGATCCCATTGATGTTTATTTCAACAATTTTATCAGGTCCGGAATAAGCGAATATATTGCATGCTCGGTTTGGGCTGTACAGAGGTTCCCGTCAATAACTGATTTTTCATCTGTTCCTAGACAGCCTGTTACTGCCGATTTAATAAATGGGTGTAATGCCACCTTTCTACCCTTACCTACTCCTACATTATCGAAAATCAATGCTGCCACACAATGACCGGCTAATATCTTTCCCTTATCATCAAAGTTCTTAATGACAGCCAACATGTCCTGATTAAATTGTTTTGCCACATTTTCACCGAATTTGGGCATTGCATCACCACATGAGAAAACAAGAACATCAAACTCATCTTCATGTCCCTTCAGATTCGCAATCACATCATCTGTTTGAATACCGATCCCTGAATTTGTCTTTACCTGGGTAGTCTCGGCTACCGCAAATGTCTTATAAGGTATGCCATTCTCAAAAAATGATTCCAGATACTGGAATAATCCATACCCGTTTACTGGGTTTACCACTAATACTGCAACTTTCTTTGCCATAATTTTTATTTTTTTTGTTTAACATTAATTACTTTTAATAATTAGATTACTTTTGTGATGCAAACATACGATCGGTAATTATGATATGCAATAACTAACTTATTGGTAATGTGGTTACAAAAAGGTAAGTAATACTGATTTGCAGCACAATAATTTTTAAAAAAAATGAAAACTTTTTTACATGTGGGTATTTGTCCAATACGGGATATACTTAGCCGGCTTGGCGACAAATGGTCGCTATTGGTACTTGTGACCTTAAATGCGAATGGAGTAATGCGTTTTGGCGATATTCACAAATCTATCGGGGATATTTCACAGCGAATGCTGGCAGTAACATTGCGCTCATTAGAGTCCGATGGCTTAGTTGTCAGAAAGGTGTATCCAGAAGTACCTCCACGAGTAGAATACTGCCTGACTGAATCGGGAAGCGGACTTGTGCTGCACCTTAATAGTTTAGTAGAGTGGGCCTTGGATAATATGCAGAATATTATGACTTCGAGGGAGTCATATAAGGTTAAAGATGAATGAGTTGTCTTTATAGAGATAATCTGATGATTGCACAATCATCCTTTTGACTGAAGTATACTCCGGGTGGTTTGAATATCAAAAAACTCACTATTTACTTAACCTAAAATTTGTCAAATCACCCGGAATATGTGGAAACTTATTTTACTATATACGTCAACCTTTTACTTCTTGGCAGCTTTATACTTTACCAATGCATTCTGATAATCTTTTATAGAATTTATATTTATTGAGCCCTTGAACTCTCCTTTAGCAATGGCTGAATTTCCTGTTTCAATTGCTTTCTCTTCATTTGAAATAGCGCTATCAATGTCAGACATCTTAAAATAAGTCTGTGCCATAAGATGGTAAATCGCAGGCTTAGGGAAATTCGGGTTTAAAAGTTTTTCTTTACATAAATCCACTGCCAGCTGATATGCCTCTTTAGGTAACTCATCCTTTCTGGTTATGGCATCAGCAACAATATACCCAATATTAGGTTCTTCCAAATTCCATTTTTGTGCAAAAACAATGGCTTCTGGAACATCAAAATCGAGGTATGTAGTGAATTTCATCATGTACATATCTATTTTATACATGGGGTCAATTGTAGACATTGCGTTATCTAGGGCCTGGATTGCAGATGTATAATCCTTAATTGAAATGGCATCACTCACTTTTGCCCTTAAAGCTTTTATGGCGGCTAATCTACTCATTATCTTGTCATTCTCCTGATTTAAAGCTTTTGCATGGCTTTCCATATCGTAAGAACCAGCTAATACCTCCTCTAGAATTTTGTCTAGCTTCATCGGATGTCCTATCCATATAATCTTTCCATCTTTTATAAGGAAAGTTGCAGGAATACCTACTTGTCCTGACGCCTTCATCCAATAGGTGTTCATATAAAGATCGTTATTATCCATAGCGACATTGTAGGCCATTTTATCTCCCATACTTGATACAAATTCTTTCAATATTGGGAAAACTGATTCATAAGGTTTGTCATCCATAACTCTCTCCCCAATGTCTACACCGATGAATGTAACCTTACCCTCGTATAGTTTGGCCAGCTCAGACAGATGGGGCATAGCCTGTTTGCACGGACCGCACCATGTGGCCCAGAACTCCACAACATAAATATGATTATTGACAAGACTCTCAACTGGGGTACCCTTTATCCACTTTACTTTAAGTTCTGGAGCAGGATCGCCTATTTTTAAAGATATGTTCTGTGCAGAAAGTGCTGATGTCAAAAATATTGACAATCCAAGAAAAAATTTTTTACTAAAAAAATTATTCATAAAATACCTGTTAATTGATTATTCTAAAATATTATGCTAATAGCATTTTAAATTTGTACACTTATTACTTTTCTTCACTTGATATTAAAAAAGTGAGGGCATCTTTATTTTAAATAGTGCCCTCACTATTTAATACTAATAATTTTGTGTAAGCAAAGGGTTGTAGTCAGTCGCACTTTTAGGGAATGGAAAGATCCACAGAGGAGAGTCAGGGGTTAATGTATATATTGTTCCTTTAACATTCCGTGTAATGGTTTCGGCATATTTACCCTCGGCATTCCATCTCTTTATGTTTACATAGTTCTTCCATGTAAAGAGAAATTCTATCCTTGAAACCTTTTTGAAATGAGCCATTGCTTCAGCCTCTGAAGTTGCAGTCAATACCGGATTCTTTGAGGGATGATTACGTTTTGTTCTCACAAAATTCAATACATCCATTCCCTCATTGATTTTACCGGTCCGTATAAGAGACTCTGCTTTTATCATATAAAGGTCTGAAGTGGTCATACCGGCAGAGTTTTGCTGGTAAACTTCAAACCACATTAAAACCCCTGGTAATCCCGATAGCATTTCTCCGTAGGTTGCATCATATGTACTAGTATAATTCATGATTATATTTCCACTTTCATAATAATTGTTCTTCATTTCTGGACTAAGAGCATATGTAAAGGGGTAATTCTGGACATAGAATGCATAAAACAGATTATCAGGCGCATTTAAACCATCCCTTGATACGGTTAACCCTGAACCTCCTTCTGAAACAGGAAGGAAAGGTCTGTGATCTTCTAATGTACTGTTAATAGCCAATCCGCTATTTGCCTGAAGCAAAGCTCCTGCATAATCACTCATATTAATCAGAACCCAGCCCTTAAGTGCATGAGCAAATCCTTTACCTACTCTCATAGCATTTTTAGGAACATTTGGGAGAGAGTTTAGAGCTAATGCAGCGTCAATATCTGCCAGAATTTTTTCATATACCTCCTTTACACTACTTTTTGCATTTAGTTCTACCAAATCAATCTTATCTACATATGGGATTCCACCATCACTTGCTGCTGTGGCAGGGTTGTATGCTTTTGCATATGTGTTTACTAGTAAAAAATGGATATAGGCTCTAATAATATAGGCTTCTGCTTTTAATTGTTTAGCCAGAACTTTATCTCCACTTGCATTATCTACATTAGTCAAAACAATATTTGCAACATTTGCAACGATTGGATATAATTCATCATAAGGGCTATCAGTATTAGTAAGACTTTTGCGATCTATGTTCTTATCATAGGTGGTAATAGTGTAATCTAAGCCTTTAACTGTAGCCTTTATCAGATTAGGAACGTTGGTAAGTTTTGGATACATGTCGTTTATCAGGATAGACATATTCATAAAATTGAACCTGTTACCAGAATAATTGTAATTTAAAAGTAAATCAAGATCACTAACCCGGTTTAACATGTTCTTACCCTTTGGAGTTATATCTGTATATTTATCACAAGACAGTGATAATAATACAGTAAGGATTATCGATAATGAGTATATTATTTTTTTCATATTCCTGTAATTTAGAAGTTAATGTTTATACCAAAAACATAAGATGTAGGAGTTGGCAGTCCGCCGGTCTCAGGATCTATATGAACATCATTCGCCTTAGTCCATAATGTTTTTGGATTGTTAATCTGGAATCTCAGTTTCACTCCAGAACTTTTTATTTTTGAGGAAATATTTTCAGGAAGAGTATATGCTAAAACAATATTTCTGATTTTAATAAAGTCAGCTCTTCTTACAATTAGGTCTGAGTAAGCAAACTGGGTTGCTCCTCCAAGCTGCATCTGATAATATTGACCACAGCCCGGAACGTCGGTATTAGTGTTTTGAGGAGTCCAGCTATTCAGCACATAAGAAGGAAGTGGTGCATATGATGGACTCTGTATTGGTCTTGGTGTTACACGAGCCCTTTGGAAATGACCTCCGTAATAAACAGCAAATATACTTAATGATAATCCCTTGTATTTAAATTCATTTGTAAATGAAATATTTAATTTTGGATCTCTGTTCCCTGAGTATATTATTGCACTAATATCGCTGGTTTTTAACTGTTCTGTTGTAGTTGTTCCATCTGCCTTGTACCATAATGAGCGACCTACGTTATCAAGTCCTGCATACTGAAATGAGAAGATAGATCTAACCGGATAACCAACTTTGTAACCAGTGCCTGATGCCAAGGTTAAAGGATTTGTAGTCACCTCATCTACATAAGTAATTTCATTTGTATTATAAGACATAACAAGTGAACTGTTCCATGAAAATCCGTCGTTTTTTGCCGGTCTTAGCATATCATAATCCAAACTCAACTCAAAACCTTTGTTAGTCATTGAGGCATTGTTTATTACCACACTTGTAAATCCCTCAGAAGGGTCAAGTCTTTTAAGAGCAAAAAGGTCGGTTCCTTTTCTTACATACCAGTCAAAACTACCATTAAGACGGCTTTCGAATAGGGCGAAATCCAGACCAATATTAGTAGTTGCCGTTTTCTCCCACCTCAATTGAGAATTAGGAGGATTTGTCACAGTTGCATTTGGGAGCATAGTAATGTTGTTTACTCCTGTAGTAGCGGTTAAAACACTAGTAGTAGTGGCATCAATGTTTCCTGTCAGACCGTATGATCCCCTCAATTTTAGATAATTAACAAACGAAATACCCTTCATGAAGTTTTCATTTGTTATATTCCATGCAGCTCCGACAGACCATAAAGGACGTCCCCGGTATTTCTTATCGCCTCCGAACAGGTCTGCATAATCTTTTCTTAAAGAACCAAAAACATTATACTTCCTGTCATAGGTATATGTTGCATTAGAATATGCCGACGCATAACGATGTTTAGTTTCTGTATCAATTCCAAATATTTTTGATATATCAGTATAATCAACAAGATGAACAGGATAGCTTGGAGAGAAGAATGTAGATGTTATTTTATAGAGTGCTGCAAAATCCATATTAGATGTTGTCTGAACCTGCAATTGATCGTCATATCCGAATAGCCCTCCTGTTGTTCCATAACTTTTGGTCTCTCTGAATTCTGTTCCTGCAATCAAAGAGATTGAATGCTTTTTAAACTCTTTATTGTAGTTTACCTGAGCACGCGCCGTGTAACTAGGACTTTTTAACTGCTTTGTAATAAGTCTTCCTCCCTGAGGTAATAGATTAGTATATACATAAGACCCCTCAGTTCCCGTACGTGTAGTATAAACATCTTGCAACCAGCGCATTGTATAACTGTCTGCCTCTGAATAACCCGATGAATCATAACGATTATCTTCATACTGAAACATAGGATTTATTGTCAGGCCCGGGAGAATTTTAAAATTAAGATTCAGGTTATAACGACTATTCAGATTTGTTTCATTAACATAATCATTTTCAAGCTCATCCAGATGATTAAATGCAGTTGAAAAAAGCTTTGGTGTTGTTTCTGTAACAGTGTTATAAATATTGAAACGGTTTGTACTATAAGAAGACCTGCTTCCATCAGCATTAAACAGAGAGTAATACGAAGGAACATTAAATGGGTTTGTTGCTGAAGTGCTGTTATGAGACCTTTTCTTTCCAATGACGGTATTTATACCATAATCGAAATCGAACCATTTAGTCACATTATATGAACCTTTAAAAGATATATTTATCTGTTTACTGAAAGCATTTATTAGTCCGGAGTTGTCTGTTTTATAGTTGATAACAAGGTTAGACTGTGATTTTTCGCTATTAGTTCTCAGCGCCAGGTTGTATTGCTGAATAACCTGGTTTAGTAGTGCATGGTCCTTATAATCTTTAGCAAAATCATTTTTTTTATACTTTTCCAAACGACTGTTTAGTTCAGTTTGATTAATCATTCCTTTTTTTAACAGGTAGTTGTCATATTGAACCGGAGTTATGGCACCTCCCTGCGACAGACCCGTCTGGAAAGAAGTGATTGGATCTGTAACAGTTCCACCTGCACCACCAAACCACCATTTATAATAATCGTTCTCCCAATTTACCTGCTGAGTAGGAGTCATATAGTTATAGTAACTGTAATCTGGTTTGTTATTGTAAGTAAGATTAGCAGAGAACTCTACTATAGTTTTTCCCTTCTCTTTAGCTCTTTTTGTTGTAATGACAATAACTCCGTTTGATGCCCTTGCTCCGTAAATGGCCGCAGCAGCAGCATCTTTAAGAACGTTCACGTTCTCAATATCGTATGGGTTTATATCTGAAACTGAACCCTCAATTGGAAGCCCATCTACTACAACCAGTACATTTTGGTTTGCTTTCATCGTACTTACACCACGGATTGTGGTTACGCCTCTGAACTGAACCAGGCCGGGAATCTTTCCCTCTACGTTATCCATTATGTTTATAGAGTTCCTTTTGTCAAGGTCCTCAGAACTGATGGTTGTTATTGCACCGGTGTTCTTCTCTTTCTTGATTGTCTGGTAACCTGTGCTTATCACATGAACCTCCTTTAATAAAGCTACGTCCTCACTCATAACCATATTGATTACTTTGTGATCATTGATTGCAACTTCCTTTCTCTCCATACCTAAAAACGAAAAGACAAGATTGTTCTCACTGGTTTCAACATCAATGCTATATATTCCATTAGCATTGGTAACGGTCCCTTTTTTTGTTCCGTTTACACTGACTGTAACCCCAATAAGCGGCTCTCCCGATTTATCAGTTACCTTGCCGGTGATTGTACTTTTTTGTTGTGCAAAGGGTGCTATTACAATAAGATTGATACCTGCCAATGTATACTTTAGCCCGGAATTGACAAGTACAATGTCAAGAAGCTCATTTATCTTCTTGTTTTGTACATCAACATTTACTTTTTTGCTCAAGTCCATATAACCGGCAGAACGGTACAGAAAGCGGTAATTCGATTTCTGTTCAATTTTCTTGAAAAGATTTTCAAGTGTTATGCCACTCTCTTTTAATGTTATTACTTTGTCCTGTTTGTTCTGGGCAGAGACATTGCCGGCAGTTAAAATACTGACAAACAATACTAAAAGAAAAACAGAAGTAATTTTCAGAATGCGTAAATCGCTTACGCTGCAAATTTTTTTAATTGTGTTTCTTAAATTTTTCATAAGTTTGTAATAATTGATCAAACAATACTTTCCACAACTTCATTTTATGAATCAGTTTGTGGGATTTTTGATTGGATTGAGGCCGGGGCCTGCGTCAACAGGTGCCGGCTTTTTTATTAGGTTCAGGTTGTGTTCATAGGCTATAGTATAGTTTTATAATTCGTTAATATAGATTACCCTTTTATCAAACTTGTAGCTGAAAGGGGTTGCCAGTGTCAGTGCATTAATAGCTTGTTCAATTGTCTCGTTCTCAAACGATCCCCTGTATCGGTATTGTTTAATCTTATCCGATTGAATTACAACCTTTACATCGTACCATCTTTCGATTTTTATTGCCAGATCGGCAAAGGTTTCGTCTTCAAATACTAGTTTCTGCTCCTTCCATGCTGTAACAGGATATGTATCAACATGTGAAAGCAGCTGAATATCTTTCACTTTCTGTAGTTTTGCAGGCTCCTGCTTCAATTGTTCCGAACCCTCTTTATTGTCAATAATCTCCGATGATCCTGCCTCTTTATGGCATATAAACTTCTGAGCCGGTTTTAGGAATATCTCTTCACCGCCTTGCTGTTGGATACTTAATGAACCTTTCACCAATGTTGCCTCCACAACATCTTCGCTTTTATAGCATTTGATATTGAATTCGGTACCGTAGACCTTTATTTTCAGATCTGATGTATTTACAAGAAACGGATTAGCAGAATCGTGAGTGACATTAAAGTAGCCCTCTCCAACAAGTGACACTACCCTGTTTGTCTTTCCGAAATCTACAGGATAACTAAGTTCGCTCTCAGAATTGAGCCATACTTTGGTACCATCGGGCAAAACAACTATAGACTTCTGACCCTTGCCTACAATTGTTGTGAAAAGCTGTCCGGTGTCGCTCTTACTGGCTTCTGAATAATGTTTTAAGTTCAAGCCAATTGCTACAAACAGCAGAATTGCTGCGGCATACGATAAGGCCCTTCTAATCTGCCTTACAGGAACACCTATAAACATGCGTTCTCCATTGCCCGACAATGAGAGTCGCAGCATCAGGTGCTTTAATCTCGACTCCATATCTGTATTCACCGGTTCTTGCGCTCTTGACAGCAGTTCAACAACTTTCTTTGCTTTGTCTGTAAGTGGTTTTATCTGTTGGTTCTTGTCAATTATTGCGTTCCATTTTTCTATATCATGGATGTTTTCATTAAGCGCAAAATTGTTAAATGACTTATTGTCAATAAAATTCTCTATTTCCCAGTTGTTATAATCGATCATGGTCACTCCTCCCTTTGGGGGCTGTTATTTTATATTGTAACGGATACCAAATAGAAACATACTCAAAAAACGCAGGTTTTTTAATGTATTTTCTTAAAAAAGATATTTTTATATGCTGTATGGAACAATTGTCAGAAAGACAAGGTAAACCTCTTTCATCTGCCTGATTCCGCGATGTACGAAATTTTGCGCTGTCTGGACATTGATATCCATAACATTAGCAATCTCATTATAATCAAGACCGGTAAAGTAACGCAGATAGATGGCTTCCCTCACCCTGCCGGGCAAAGAGTTGAGGAGTTCCATTACCTTTGCAGTCTGAGCAACGGTCTCTTCGTTATTAATGCGAAAGTCTTCCTGAGAAAAGACGATTTCGTCCTGAATAATGTTCTGGTTTGTCTTCTCTATGGTTTTGGACTTCCTGCTGTAATCGATAATAAGATTTTTGACGCATCGCAGTAAATATGGCTTAAGATTGCTGACAGGCTTTAGCTTGTGTCGGGTTACCCACAGATTGACAAATAATTCCTGAATAATATCGTGAGAAAGGTCTTCCTCTTTGGTAAGCTTAAGCGAATATGCATAAAGATTGTCGTAGAACTTTACAAACAAAGCAGAATATGCATGCTTGTCCCCTTCTATGAGTTGTTTCCATAAAAGCAAATCGTCTGTCTTAACATCTGAGAATTCGCGCATAGTATGTTCAAGGAACAATATGAGTAGTTTAAGTAATGCAAAAGTAGCAAAAAATACATAGGGTGCAAGTGGGGTACATGGGGATGCACATTGTGTACCAAAAAAGGAAAAGGTGCGGGATTTGAAGATGCTTGGCTGGAGGCTTTGGGTACCCACTTAAGGAGCAGTGCGTTGAAAAAAACGACAAGCGGAAACTGAGCCTATTTGCTATAGCATACTCTTGGTTTCCGCATTTGTTTTTTAGCACTGCAACTGCATAGTGGGTAAAGCCGGGGCACGCATCGGAAAATCCCGCACCTTACCTTACAACAGGGTACACAATGTACGTCCCCATCTACCATATTTGCGAAATCGGTACGATTGACTACTTTTGTTAAATGCATTCAGATAAATCCATACTGACCGAAAAAGAGCTGCTCCTTCAAGTAGCCGGTGGCGATGCAGAATCCTTCAAGTACCTGTTTGAGAAATACAAGAACAAGATATATTCGATGTCGATGTATATCACCCGCTCAGAATATATTTCAGAAGAGATTACACAAGAGGCATTCTATAAAGTATGGCAACACAGAGAAGAGCTTGGTAAAATAGAGTACTTCAATTCATATCTGAGAACTATAGTAGCCAATGTTGCCTATAACTATCTGAAAAGAATAGCAAACGAGAAGTTTATTCTCAAATCGATATCAAAGCAGTCGTCCGGCAGCAGCAATTCTACAGAAAACACGGTACTGTTCAATGACTATCAGGCAATACTTGATCAGGCAATTCAGAAACTTCCCCCTCAGCAGAAAAGGGTTTACATACTAAGCCGTCAGGAAGGTTTAAAGCAGGAAGAGATAGCAAAAAGGATGAACATCTCAATCTATACCGTTAAAGAGTATCTGAAATGTGCACTTATATCCATAAGCAAATTTGTAGATAAAAAACTTGAGCTTTCAATAATAACTGCTGCACAAATTTTCTTTAACAACTAATTATTTCAGAAAATTATTTCTCTTATTTACAAGGAGTTGATGCTTTTCTTGTAAATATATTCTATCGTCAACCCCCACTTTCTTTTCTGCCAATTGTCTTTAGTGCCAAAGAACCGCAAATAATTAAGAAATAAAATGGAAAAAAATAGATTACATATACTGATTCAGGGTTATCTCGGGCAAAATCTATCCGAGAGTGAAGAGACAGAGCTTATGCAGATACTGACCGGATCATCAGATGAAGAGCTGAAAAGTTTAGTGGAAGATTGCTATGACACTCTGCCCGAAACCTATAAATTGAAAGAAGCAGATTCCGACAGAATATACAGACTCCTTGTTAAAAGGACATCGGCAGAAGTGTATACGCCATCATTCAGAAGAAGCGGTCTCTTCAGGATTTCCGCTGCAGCTGCAGTCGCACTTATCTTCATAACTGCCACATGGTTGATTTTCAATATTGACAAAGAGAACCCTGCAAAGGAGATAAACAAGATTGTAGAAATTACCAAACCGATAGAAAAGCCTCTATATAAAAACGACATAAGGCCGGGAGGGAACAAAGCCATTCTTACATTGGCCGACGGTACAAAGTTGGTGTTGGACGATGCCAGGGAGGGAAAACTCCATGAGCAGGGAAACACTACAATTATAAAGCTGGACAGCGGAAGACTGGCATATAATACAAAATCGGGATCACCAATACTCGAAAAGGTTGTTCAATACAACACTCTCACAACTCCACGCGGAGGAAAATACTGCGTGACACTTCCGGATGGAACAATTGTATGGCTGAATGCCTCCACTACACTCCGCTTCCCTGTTGCATTTGCCGGTAAAACCCGCAAGGTAGAGGTAAAAGGAGAGGCATATTTTGAGGTTGCTAAAAATGAAGCTATGCCATTCATAGTCAAGGCCGGAAACTCTGAGATAAAGGTACTTGGCACACACTTTAACGTAATGGCTTATGCCGATGACAAGCTAATAAAAACCACACTGCTGGAGGGAAGCGTTGAGATAATCGTACAAAATCAATCTGCTGGTGAGCAGGAGGTTCCGGCCGTTAAGCTGGTTCCGGGGCAGCAAGCTCAACTCGATGCAAACAACTCAATAACAGTTGTTGAAGCCAACACCAGAGAGGCAATAGCCTGGAAAAACGGATTTTTCATTTTCAACAACGAGCCCATTGAGAGCGTGATGCAGAAGATTGCACGCTGGTACGACGTGAACGTAGTATACGAAACATCAGATAACACCATTGTATTTACCGGTGTGGTATCAAGAGAGGAGAATGTTTCGGAGGTTCTGCGACTGTTGGAGTTAACAGAAGTGGTTCACTTTAAAATAGATGGAAAGACAATAACCGTTGCACCCTGAACTGAGTGACAAAAATAATAAAAGCTAAAATTTAATACCAATGTAAGAAAAAAGCTACCCGGCCACCGAAATAAAAAAGGTGGAGTCCCTTGAGGCGGGACCCCACCCCGAGTTCGGAAGTGCCTTTAAGATTGAAACTAGACAATTTAATTCACTAACCAAACACACAAAAGTATGAAAAATTCCACATTCTTACTAAAAATGAAACTCACAATTATCCTTCTTTTGGTAGCCATGATGCAAGTTCAGGCAAGGGGCTACTCACAGATGATTACCCTTAAGCAGCAAAACGCTCAGCTTGAGGACGTGTTTGTAGAGATTATGAAACAGACCAACAGTAAATTTGTTTACTCCCCTCCAATGCTTAAGGGGACAAATCCTGTTGACATAGATCTTACAAACGTAACCCTGGAAGAGGCACTCGCGCTATGCTTCGAGGGACAACCACTCACCTATGTCATTGAAAACAATACAGTGATTGTAAAGATGAAGGAGCTTCCTCCACCTCCGGTAAAAGGAAGAATTACAGACGAACAGGGGAGACCGGTTCCATTTGTAAATGTCATGATTAAGGGGACCACAATAGGTGTAGTCAGTAACGATGACGGAGAGTTTGTCATTAATGTAAAGAAAGGTGCCATTCTTGTATTTTCGTTCATCGGCTACCAGACTGCAGAGGTAACTGTAGGAGACGGTCCGGTTAATGTAATACTTAAAATGGGAGCCAATGTATTGGACGAAGTTCAGATTATCGGATACGGCACAACAACAAAACGTCAAAGTACAGGGACAATAGCCACTGTAAAGAGCAAGCAAATTGAGACCAGGGCCGTGACCAATGTTATGCAGGCACTACAGGGACAGGTTACAGGAGTGTCCATAACTAACAGCAATCCGGGTATCGGTGCACCGCTAAGTATTCTTGTACGTGGTGTAACATCAATATCATCAGGCACAAACCCTCTCATCATTGTTGATGGTGTTGTTATCAACTCAAATCCGGGTGACCTGATATCTGCTGCTTCTGCTGCCCTTTCGAAAGGAGGCTCACTTACCTACACTGGTGGTAATAATGTGCTCAACAGCATAAATCCAAATGACATAGCAAGCATAGATATCCTTAAGGATGCCGACGCAACAGCAATATATGGCTCACGCGGTACAAACGGGGTTATTCTTATCACTACAAAAAAGGCAACTCTGGGCAAGACCAAGGTTTCGGTTACCTTCGCCTCTGGTGTACAATCACCGGTTGGTCTCACAGAGAGATTAAATACAGAAGAGTACCTAAAGCTTCGTAAGGATGCTTTTGCAATAGGAACCATGAGTGCAACCTCTGTTATCAACCCAATTACCCCAACTACACAGAATGCGCCTGACCTTATGTTGTGGAGCCAGACAGCCTATACAGACTACACAAAGATGGAGGTCGGCAACCCTGCCCCTGCCTATGAT
>CAZREC010000034.1:0-24168 GCA_964599025.1 uncultured Muribaculaceae bacterium
TTATAAACTATAGCTGAGAATTCTGCCACTCCTGAGTAATTTATGGATGCAAAAAAAGTAGTGTCATTAAGGTATATTGGTTCCTGAGAAACAAATTTTTCACTTTCAGGACTAAGGACTTTATTAAGGAATCTGCCGGAGGCATTATAATTATAAACATTACGATCATAAGTATTTACCTGAATATTTCCGGTTTGAGGCAATATATAAATCTGGCCTTTACTTAAGTACTCTTCCGGTCCCCTTCCTTGTCTTCCGAAATTCCTTACAAAACGGCCTTTTCTGTCAAAAATCTTAATACTGTCGGTTTGGTCTATGATATATATCAAATCATTCTCGAAATAAACTTTTTTAAAATGTCCTACAAGCGATTTTTTTGATGTTTCCAGAGGAATGTACCTTATGTCAGATACAACTTCACTTAAATCTGTAATTCTCCCCCTGCCTACACTGCCGGCCACATCAATGATTTTGCTCTTTTCCTTCGTCTTTTCAGGCTGAGAACAGGAGAGGGTCATTGTCAGTAACAAGACCATCAGAACCACGATGTTGTATTTTTTCATTATATAATTTGTTTATCTGTTGCCTATTGTCGATTTTCTTAATGCCTATCTTGCGATTACCACTACCGGATTATCATTTTCGCTCAGGTTTTTGACAATCTCCGCTAGTTTAGGAGAGACTGTGTGGTTACTGGCATATTCGATAAGAGAAGCTGCTGATACTACCATTACCAGGCTATTGTCGTTTGAAACATAGGTTGGCCAGAACGGAGGGCCACCCATAAGATCTTCGCGGAACCCAAGAACGCCCTTTTCTGTCTGGTTGAGGAATGAAAACTTACCGGTTTTCTTGTTGAAGATTGCATAGGAGTTGTTAGGAGCATAGGTTCCTTTACCATTAGCGGTTGGTTTATCATATGGTTCATGTGCATAGTCCCTTAAAGCAATATGTAAAAGTAGAAAGTTATCGGTCTCCATTATTCTATCCCGACCCATGAGCGATACATGTTCTCCTTTTGCAACATCAATCGACGATCTGTCCATTGAGTAATTCCGAAACTTGCCAAAATTGAAAATATATGGCGTATCGACAATTAAATCGGACCCAATTGAGAGAACAGAGTCATTACTCTCATAAACAACCCTTATTTTATCTTTAAATCTATATAAAAACGGCATATCTGGATTCATTATTTCTTTTACTTTTGAATCATTTTCCAGATATATCTTTTTCCCGTTACGATCCATCACTGTAGCAGGCTCCATCTCTTTGAAGACTTCGAATAGGGGTAATGTAGGTATTGGAATTGTAAATTTAATCTGACTAAGAGAGTCATATATAACAGCTGCGTACTCCGGTTTATCTGTGTAAAATCGGATTGGTGAAATATATGTATTATCATCAATCCATAGAGGATTCTCTTGATAAAAATTTTCATTCCTTGGAAGAATGAATTTACCCAGATATTTGCCTGTGCTGTCATATTTTATAACGCATCTCTCTGTAATAGCAGTTGTGATAATAAAATTTCCTTTGTGGGGCGTCACGAATACGACTTGAGAGTATAAATACTCCTGAGGGCCTCTTCCTCTTCTCCCAAAATTTCTCAGAAACTTTCCACCATTATCATATATTTTAATGCTATCCGTCCGGTCATTGATAAATATCTTACCATTCTCGTAAATAACCCTAGGGCGATCACTTACCAGAGACTTGTCGGAGGTCTCCAACGGGATATAACGAATCTCCTTTACCACTTCGCTGATATCTGTAATTCTTCCCTCTCCGACACTGCCGGCGACATTGATGATTTTTAAAGATTTTTCATTTTTTTGCTCAGAACAAGCGGTTGTGAAAAGGAGAATCAGAAGTAATATCTGACCAATTAAACCTTTGATAAGTTGTTTCATCTTGTTATACATTTACTGATAATAAATGTACTTATTATTGCGCTAAAAAGTACCGCCGAAACACCTTGCAGCGTTTTGTTGCGCTTTTTAAGCTCATAACATCCTTGTTATTTGAGCATTGCAAAATTTTTGTTGCGTTTTGTTGCGCTCTGCGAACGGTAAAATGCTGTTTTTATCGCTTCATTATTTCAGCTTTACCAGCACCAAAACCGGATTATCTGTCTCTTTCAGGTTTTCCGCAATCTTCCTTAACTTTTCAGAAACCTTGGCTTTTGCCGCATATGAAATAAAATCCATGGCTGTTATACAAGATACCATATACCCATCTTCACTTACATATAATGGCCAGATTGCGGGTCCACCTTCCATGTCATCGACAAATCCCATCTGATCAAATTCCGGCTGGTCAACTAAGGTTAACTCTCCCGTTTTCTTATTGAACAACGAACATGAAATTGGGTCACTGTACGTTTTTCCTTCTTCTCCTGCGTCCCCTCCCTTTAGCATCACTCTTGGTTTGTGAGCCAGTGATCCAAGGTTAAACTTCATGAACAGGTAGTTGTCGCTTTCAAAAATGGTTGTAAATCTGTGCACAAATGGTATATTGCTATTGAACCTCATTCCCAGACTGGCACTTCTGATATTATATTTACCGTAATTTAAAATATAAGATGTGTCGACATTCAAATTTTTATCTACCCCTAGTATAAATTCACTATTTCCGTTAACTATTCGCACCCTGTCTTTGAATTTAAAAATATTAGGTTCTGCAAATGCATATATTCTCGACATTTTTTTTACAAACTCTCTCTCTTCTTCCGGGTATCTTATCTTAAGTATTATTTTTGAAGTGCTGTCTATTGCCACTGCTGAATATCCAGAATCCGTAGCGAATCTGGCTGATGAGCGTAAAATATACTGATTATCATCCAGTTTCAAGGATGAGCTATACGAATAACCTTCAAGATCGCTTTTTCCTGCAGATTCTATATATCTGACAAATTGGCCATCAGGTTTATATTCGACTATTTTATTATAAGATTTTACGCATATTCTATCTGTCTTGTTATCAATTTGCAGATTTCCTAACGATTCATATTCCTGTGGACCACGTCCATATCTGTTAAATTCCCTTAAAAAAAACCCGTTTTTATCAAAGATTTTTATCACTTCGTGCCTTTGGATAAAATACAATGTACCCTCTTCAAAAAGAATACGTTGGTACGGGAGTCCCAGAATAGATTCATCTGTGGTCTCCAATGGGATATACTGAATTTCTCCGGCAATCTCCGACAGGTTTACAACTCTACCGCTGCCAATACTCCCGGCAACGTCAATGACTCTTACGGATCTGTCCATTTTTTGCTCAGAACATGCGGTTGGAAGAAGGACAATCAGAAGTAATATCTGACTAATTAAACCTTTGATAAGTTGTTTCATCTTGTTATACATTTACTGATATTAAATGTACTTATTATTACGCTAAAAAGTACCGCCGCAACACCTTGCAGCGTTTTGTTGCGCTTTTCGAACACATAATCACATCTTTGTTAAAGCATTGCAAAATTTTTGTTGCGTTTTGTTGCGCTATGAAACTGGTTAATACTCTTTTGTGTCAACCTATTTCAGGACGGGACAAACTTCCTTGAAGTTTTTTGTAATTATCTACTATACAACTACTTATAATAATTTTTCAGAAGATTTCATTTGGGCAAAATCTCATATTTACCTACAAACCAGTCATATACAAAAAACTTCAAGGAAGTTTTTAAGTTTCCTATGTTGAAAAGGCTTCCAAGAGCTCAAGAAGGTATGTGTAGGCAACATTTCCCTACACATGGTTTTTATATTCAGCTGCAAATTAGGTATCTGCTAACTGCGCTGGCAGCGCAGTTAGCAGATGAGTGATTTATAGATGAATACGTAAGCGCCTTATTACCATCTATATACTAACTAAGCTGGCAGGTAGCCTGCCAGCTTAGTTAGTATTTCTGACACTTGCGAAACAGACTGATTATTAAATTCATACGTATCTGGCTGACTATCTTACAACTATTAACTACGCTGCCAGCGTCTTTTTGTAACGTGAAACTCTGCCGGAGATCGCTCTGGTAATCTCCCCTATCCACAGCACCACAGATGTTCCTGCGATTATCAGCAACCAGTCGCGGAGGGTTATTGGTTCTGTACGGAAGACTTCGCCGCCGAACTGAACAATAAGGAACTGACCCACCACTATCAGCAGGGAAACGACTACAAAACCCGGTGATTTTGAGAGCCCTCTGAATGCTGAGCCACCCATTCCGTAGGTCTTTGCGTTGAACATGTTCCAGAACTGGAGCATTACAAAAATGGTAAAGAAGAGTGAGAGGTCGTATCTCGATATATCTCCGTTAGCGTCTGTGAAGTAGTAGAGCAGACCAAACAGTGCACCTACAAACATAATTCCTGTAAGCAGTATGTTCCGCCTCATAGATGGGGTGATAATGAAGTCTGCGGAGCTTCTTGGCTTGTTCTGCATCACCTTGTTGTTTGGTGGAAGTGAGGCCAGCGCCCCTGCGGCAAATGTGTCCATTATAAGGTTGACCCAGAGCATTTGCGTAACTGTTAGCGGAAGTTCGTGACCGAATATGGAGCCGACAAAGACTACAATCAGTGCGGTTACGTTTATAGTAAGCTGGAACAGAATGAATCTTTGGATATTCTGATAGAGCGACCTTCCCCACATTACTGCGGTTGCGATGCTGTTGAATGAGTCGTCCAGAAGGGTGATGTCGCTGGCCTCCTTGGCAACAGAGGTACCTGAGCCCATAGAAAGCCCCACATGGGCGTGGTTGAGGGCAGGGGCGTCATTTGTACCATCACCGGTAACCGCAACTACGGCACCTGTCTTCTGTAACAGCTGTACAAGCCGCTGCTTGTCCGACGGTCTTGCCCTGCACATTATTTTTAGAACCAGAACCCTCTTGAGAGCCTCCTCGTCGGAAAGATTCTCAAAATCCACTCCGGTGATTATAGCATCGTCGCCATCTGCGTCACTTAATATCCCTATTTTCCGGCCAATCTCCTTAGCCGTGCCCGGAGTGTCGCCAGTTACAATTTTCACCTGTATGCCTGCATTAAGGCACCTTGCAACGGCATCCGGCACATCTTCCCTCACAGGGTCAGAAATTGCAACCACACCAAGGTATGTGAGCCCCTCCTTGGCCATATCCTCAACTGAGTGGCCAAGCAGATCATCAGGTATAACTTTGTATGCAAAACCCAATGTCCTCATTGCCTGATTCTGGTACTTCAGCAGTAAATCATGGATCCCCTCAGGTGCCTCCTTGCACTTGGCAATAACAATCTCCGGGGCACCCTTAACGTAAAGTATTCTCTTCTTCAATCCGGAAGAGTCAACAAGGGTTGCCATGAATTTTCTCTCTGTGGAGAACGTAAGCTGGTCAATGATCGTCATCTCCTCCCTTATCTGCAGGTAGTTTACCCCCTTATCATGCAACCAGAGAAGCAGCGCCGCCTCTGTCGGGTTTCCGAGTGTCTTTATCTTGCCCTCAGTAGAAAAATCGAGAAACGCAGTAGAGTTGATTGAGATACTCTCCTTTACTAGTGTGTCTTGTTCTTTATTGTCAAGAATCTGTTTGTTGTTATAAGAATTCTGTTTGTGATCACTAGAAACCTCCTCAAGCCCTATAAAATTTGTTGCGGAAACCCGCATCTGGTTCTGTGTGAGCGTACCTGTCTTGTCTGTGCAGATAACGGTTGTTGCCCCCATGGTCTCGGTGGCATGCATCTTTCTCACAAGGTTGTTTGTCTGGAGCATCCTGCGCATGCTCATAGCGAGGCTCAGTGTCACAGACATAGGAAGCCCCTCGGGAACTGCCACAACTATAAGCGTTACAGCAACCATGAAATACTGAAGAATTCTCCCGGCCAGGTCCAGAGATATCCACGAAGCGGAATCAAGAGGGTTGACCCCGAATAGATATCCCGACAATGATATCATTACAGTGGTAAGGATTCCAAACAGAACCCACTTTGCCCAGCTACCTTCACTCACCGATTTTGGAAGCACAACTCTTCTGCCCATAATTTCCAGTCCGTCGTAGAGAATTGGTATCCAGACTTTCACAATCGCAACAACTGCTCCAAGTATAACTGCTCCAAGCAGGCCAAGCTGTCCTAGTGAGAAGCTTGCATCTCCAAATAATATGTTCTTGACAAACAGAGTTGAAAATGTGAGGACTGCAAGCAGGAACCCGACAAATCCGACAAATTTTGCCAGTCCGGCAAGCTGCCTGTTAAGAGGTGTCTCCTCCTGTTTAGCCTCAGTAGATTTGGTGGCCACCTTGCCGAACTCGGTTGAGTCGCCTACGGCAAAAATCCTGTATATGCAGTGTCCCTCTACAATTGTAGTTCCTCTAAGTATATGATTTGTAGGGTATGTGCTCTCATGGTCGAAAAACTCCGGATTGGTGCTCTTTTCAATCACTGGTTCGCCTGTGAGTGTAGATTCATTTACCGACAACGATATTGCTTCCAGAAGTTCGCCGTCCGCCGGAACCTCCTCGCCTGTGTCAAGAAGTACAATATCTCCCTTAACTATGTCTCTCTTTGGAATTTCGCTTATATTTCCATCTCTGATAACCTTGACGGATGTCTCGTCATTAACCTGATTGAGAATGTCAAACTTTTTGTTTGCATCCATTTCAAACCAGAATGCGACACCTGTTGCAAGGAAAATTGCACAGAAAATGCCTATTGTCTCTATGAATTCGTTATGAATAAAGGAGATTCCCAGCGAGAGGAAGGCAGCAATTAAAAGAACCCTTATAATAGGGTCCTCGAATTTTTCTATAAACAGTTTCCAGAGCGGATCTTTTTTTGGCGGAGTAAGAATGTTTGCTCCGTTCTTTGCTCTGCTTTCTGAAACTTCTTTTGCCGAAAGGCCCTGATAGTGTGTTCTCTTTTCCAAGTTATGTAGTTTGAGATTTAACTTTTATTTGTTTTTGCCGCTGAGCATACCGCAGGCGGCTAGTATGTCCTCCCCGCGGGACGACCTTAGTGTTGTAAGGATTCCAGCCTTATTTAGTCTGGCCTGGAACAGTTCAATTATTGCCTCTTGCGAGGGGCTCAGTGGAAAGTCAGGTATCTTGTGAAACTTTATAAGATTTACCCTGCACTCCAGATTCTTCAACATCCTTATAAGACCGTCGGCGTGTCTCTTGTCGTCGTTCCAGCCATTGAACATAATGTACTCGAAGCTCACCCTCCTTTGCCCGGTAAAGTCGTAATCTCTTATAAGTTCTACGGTATCTGATATTGGATAGGCCTTCTGCATTGGCATCAGCTCGTTACGCTCCTCATCAAATGGGTTGTGCAGCGATATTGCCAGATGGCACTTGCTGTTTTCCAGAAACTCCTTTAATTCAGGATAAATACCAATAGAAGATACTGTTATCCTCCTCGGGCTCCATGCAAAACCCCAGTCCGATGTGAGTATGTCTATACTCTTGGTAACCTCCCTCATGTTGTCGAGCGGCTCTCCCATTCCCATGAATACGATATTTGTAAGGCTGTCGCTCTCTTCGATATTTATAAACTGCGATATTATCTCTCCGGCTGTGAGATGTCCCTTGAAGCCCATGCGTCCGGTCATGCAGAACTTGCACCCCATTTTGCAACCGGCTTGTGAGGAGATGCAGAGTGTTGCCCTCTCTTCATCAGGAATCATCACTGCCTCTATTGGTGTTCCGCAAATTGAGGGGAAGAGGTATTTTTTTGTTCCGTCAGAAGAAATTTGTGTGTCGATAGCAGTAAATCCTCCAACCTCGTACTCCTCTGAAAGTCTCTCTCTGGTTTGTCTGGAAAGGTTGGTCATCAAGGCTATATCTGATGCCTTTTTTTTGTATAGCCAGTCTGCAAGTTGCTTTGCTGTAAAGCTCGGAAGAAACAGACTCTCTGTGATTTCCTTAAGTTCGGCAAGACTCTTGCCAAGTAACCATTTTTTCATTCGGCAAATGTACGGAAAATTAAAAATCATTTGTTATTTTTGCATGAATTTAAAACACAAACATTATGGCAAAGGAGAGTGCAGAAGTAAAAAAGGGTTCTGAAACAAGTCCCGAGAAGTTGAAGGCTTTACAGGCCACTTTAGACAAAATTGAGAAGGATTACGGGAAAGGAACTGTAATGAGGATGGGTGAGCAGCCAAAATGGGAGGTATCAACCATTGGATCGGGCTCTATTGGCCTTGACCACGCTTTGGGAATAGGCGGATATCCCAGAGGTAGGGTAATTGAGATATACGGACCGGAATCGAGCGGTAAAACCACACTGGCCATTCATGCTGTTGCAGAGGCCCAGAAGCTTGGCGGTCTTGCTGCAATAATTGATGCCGAACACGCATTTGACAGGACATATGCCAAGAAACTTGGCGTGAATGTAGATACACTGCTTATTTCACAACCGGATAACGGCGAGCAGGCACTGGAGATTACAGATCATCTTATCCGCTCGGGTGCAATTGATATTATTGTTATTGACTCCGTTGCGGCATTGACACCTAAGGCTGAGATCGAGGGTGAGATGGGTGATTCAAAGATGGGTCTTCAGGCTCGTCTTATGAGTCAGGCTCTCAGAAAACTAACTGCAAACATAAGCAAGACAAACACTTGCTGCATATTCATAAATCAGCTGCGTGACAAAATCGGAGTCATGTTTGGCAATCCGGAAACCACCACCGGTGGTAACGCTCTTAAGTTCTATTCATCTGTAAGGGTAGACGTGCGCAAGATTACCCAGTTGAAAGATGGCGAAGATGCCACTGGAAACAGGGTACGTGCTAAGGTTGTCAAGAACAAGATGGCTCCGCCTTTCAGAAAAGCAGAGTTTGACATTGTCTTTGGAGAGGGTATCTCAAGAATTGGCGAAATTATTGACCTTGGTGTAGACTTTGAAATTATAAAGAAGAGCGGCTCATGGTTCAGCTATGGTGACTCCAAACTGGGTCAGGGCAGAGATGGTGTAAAACAGATAATTATGGACAATCCGGCCTTAATGGAAGAGATAGAGTTAAAAATCAGGGAAAAACTGAAAGAAAGCAGAGATTAATGGAAACAGTATTAAGCGGCATCCGTTCTACGGGACACCTGCACCTTGGAAATTATTTCGGTGCCCTCAGAAACTACATAAAGATGCAGGATGAGTACAACTGCTTCTTCTTTATTGCAGATTTGCACTCACTCACTACACATCCTCACCCTGCTGATTTTCATGCAGGGGTAAAGACCATACTTTGCGAGTATCTGGCCTCCGGGCTGGATCCCCAAAAGTCTGCAATCTTTGTACAGAGCGATGTTCCTGAGGTTTCTGAGCTTTATGTGCTTCTCAACATGATTGCCTACAAGGGAGAGCTTGAGAGGACAGCATCGTTCAAGGAGAAGGTTCGCAAGCAGGAGGACAACGTTAATGCAGGGCTCCTCACCTACCCTGTCCTAATGGCGGCAGACATTCTTATTCACAGGGCCAACAAAGTTCCGGTTGGTAAGGATCAGGAGCAGCATCTTGAGATGGCAAGGGTTCTTGCAAGAAGGTTCAACAACATGTATGGTGCCGATGTTTTTCCGGAGCCTCAGGCATTCAACTTCGGAAGCGACCTTGTAAAGGTTCCCGGGCTTGATGGAAGCGGCAAGATGGGCAAGAGCGAGGGCAATGGAGTATATCTTATTGACGATGAGAAGACTATCCACAAGAAGGTAATGAAGGCCGTTACAGATTCGGGTCCTGTTGAACCAAACAGCAAGATGCCTGATTCCATAGAGAATATCTTCACTCTTTTAAAGATTGTCTCTACGCCGGATACCGTTGCTCACTTTACAGAAGCATACAACAACTGTTCTATCAGGTATGGCGATCTCAAGAAGCAGCTTGCGGCAGATATCTGCAAACACACTCTTCCAATACGGGAACGGATAGAAGAGATTTACAACGATGAAGCTTACCTCCACAATGTAGCCAAAAGAGGTAGGGAACTTGCCCGCGAGAGTGCCAGCGCGACACTCAGAGAGGTTAGGGCCGTTGTAGGGTTCAAGAGCTTCTGAAAAATGAATGATTAGTAAGACCACAATAGACAAAATTCTTGATGCAGCTCAGATTGTTGATGTTATCAGCGATTTTGTGACTCTTAAGAGAAGGGGGGCAAACTTTACAGCTTGCTGCCCTTTTCATAATGAGAAGACTCCATCGTTCTCCGTATCTCCATCGAGAGGCATTTACAAGTGTTTCGGTTGCGGAAAGGCCGGGAATGTCGTCAACTTCGTAATGGAGCATGAACAGCTCTCCTATGTAGATTCGCTTAAGTTCCTCGGGAAGAAATACGGAATTGAGGTTGCTGACAAGGAGGAGAGTGCGCAGGATGTAGAGAACAGGCTAAGAGGTGAAAGTCTGCTGATAGTATCGCAGTATGCGCAGGATTTCTACACAAACGCACTATGGAACTCCCAGAAGGGTCAGGCCATTGGTCTGAGCTACTTTAAAGAGAGGGGGTTCACCGACGAGACCATAAAGAAGTTCATGCTCGGATGGTCACCCGACAGCCGTGACGGTGGAATGTGTGCCGCTGCATTGAGGGCGGGGTACAAGAAGGAGTTTCTGGTTGCCACTGGATTGGGTATAGAGAGGGAGGCCACAGGAGATCTTGCCGACAGGTTTTACGAGAGGGTAATGTTTCCCATTCACTCCATATCCGGCAGGGTTATCGGTTTTGGAGGTAGGACCCTGAGGGCAGACAAGAGCGTTGCCAAATACATTAACTCTCCGGAAAGCGAGATATACTATAAGAGCAAGTCGCTCTATGGGATTTTCTTTGCAAAATCCTCAATTTCAAAACATCAGAAGTGTTATCTGGTTGAGGGTTACACAGACGTAATATCCATGCATCAGGCCGGGGTCGAGAATGTTGTCGCCTCGAGCGGGACATCTCTCACAACCGACCAGATAAGGTTGATAAAACGGTTTGCTCCGCAGGTTACTGTCTTGTATGACGGTGATGCTGCTGGTATTAAGGCCTCTATAAGGGGTATCGACATGCTGCTCGAAGAGGGCTTGCAGGTTAAGGTGGTTCTCTTCCCCGATGGTGAGGACCCCGATTCCTACGCAAGAAAGCACTCTCCCGACCAGCTGAAGGAGTTCCTTACCAATGCCGAACAGGATTTTATCGCCTTCAAAACCCAGCTTCTGGCTGCGGAGACAAAAAGGGACCCTATAAAAAGGGCCCAGCTTATTTCTGAGGTGGTGGCGAGCATTGCAGTTATTCCGGATGCCATAAGCAGGACCGTCTATATTGAGGATTGCAGCCAAAGACTGAGGATTGACGAGAGTATTCTGGCCGACGAGGTTAAGAAGATGAGGAAGAAGAGGCAATATGGTGCCTATTCTGCTGATACATCTTTTGATACTGAGCCCGGAGTTCCCAGATATTTTCCTCCGCTTGAGACAGGTGAGAGGGTTCCTGAATTTGTAACCAACACATATTGTGAGGCTGCCGAGAAGGAGCTGCTCTACTATCTTATAAAGTTTGGGGAACATGCTCTTTACGGTAAGGATGAGGGCGAGGACACCACTATAAAGGTTTCTCAGTTTATTCTCACCGAACTTCAGAATGACGATCTTGAACTCCAGAATCTGGTGTATAAGAGCATCTTCGACGAATATTTTCAGATCCGCGAGATTGGTCAGGCTGCCATCCAGAAACATTTCCTCAACCACAGGAACCAGGAGTATGTAAACGTGGTGCTGAGCTTGCTTCATCAGGAACATAGTCTCACTATAAAACAGTTTATAAAGGCTGTAATTCCGGAAGAGAATGTTCTCTCTACGGTTGTTCCCAAATCGATTCTTGTATACAAGGCAAAAATCACTGCTATTGCTTATCAGAATCTTTGCGAAAAGCTCACAAAAGTTCAGGGTGTCAACGACAAAGAACAACAGGACAATATTTTAAAACAACTGCAGATATTAATGCACATACGCAACTCGTTTGCTAAAGAGCTTCACAGGTTGACGATCTGACATTTTTCTTATCTTTGCGGTCTAAAATTTCAAAAAAATGGAAAAGAACTACAAAAGGCATCTCGTTACTGCAGCTCTTCCTTATGCAAACGGAGCTGTGCATATCGGTCACCTGGCAGGGGTTTACATACCTGCCGATATCTACGTGAGGTACCTACGAATGCGCGGGCAGGATGTCAAGTTTATCTGTGGTTCTGACGAACATGGCGTTCCGATTACTATAAAGGCAAAACAACAAGGTCTTACTCCACAGGAGGTTGTGGACAAATATCATATGATTATCAAGGACTCTTTCGAAAGACTGGGTATTAGCTTTGATATCTACTCAAGGACGAGTTCCAAAATCCACCATAAGACAGCATCGGAGTTCTTCAAAAAACTTTATCTTGATGGTAAATTCATCGAAAAGGAGAGCGAACAGTATTACGACGAGGAGGCAAATCAGTTTCTTGCCGACCGGTACATTGTTGGCACCTGCCCTAAGTGTGGTGCAGAGAATGCCTACGGCGACCAGTGCGAAAAGTGCGGAAGCACCCTCAGCCCTACAGAGCTCATAAACCCACGCTCTGCTCTTAGCGGAAACACTCCCATAATGAAGAAGACATCTCACTGGTACCTGCCTCTTGATCAGTATGAGGAGTGGCTCAGGGAGTGGATCCTTGATGGTCATAAGGAGTGGAAGAGCAATGTCTACGGACAGTGCAAGTCGTGGCTAGATGGCGGACTGCAGGCAAGAGCTGTAAGTCGTGACCTTGACTGGGGTGTTCCGGTGCCGGTAGATGGTGCCGAGGGCAAGGTTCTATATGTTTGGTTCGACGCTCCTATAGGATACATCTCCAACACAATAGAGCTTCTGCCAAACGACTGGGAGAAGTGGTGGAAGAGTGACGATACCAAGATGGTTCACTTCATAGGTAAGGACAATATCGTTTTCCACTGTATTGTTTTTCCTGCAATGCTTAAGGCTTATGGCGACGGATATATCCTTCCTGAGAATGTTCCTGCAAATGAGTTTCTTAACCTTGAGGGCAATAAGATTTCCACTTCCAGAAACTGGGCCGTGTGGCTGCACGAGTATCTTGAGGAGTTTCCGGGTCAGGAGGATGTGCTTCGCTACGTTCTCTGTGCCAATGCTCCTGAGACCAAGGACAACGACTTTACATGGAAGGACTTTCAGACTAGAAACAACAGCGAACTGGTTGCTATATTCGGCAACTTCGTAAACAGGGCAGTTGTTCTTACACATAAATACTTTGCAGGAGAGGTTCCTGCCGACATAAAGAGCGAGCATATTGACAGGGAGGTTCTTGACCAGATACCGGTAATAAAGGCCGCTATTGAGGAGAGCCTTGAGACTTTCCGGTTCCGTGAGGCACTTAAGGAGGCAATGAACCTTGCCCGTCTCGGTAACAAGTATCTTACCGAGACTGAACCATGGAAAATTGCTAAAACAGATATGGAGCGGGTTGCGAGCATAATGAATGTATCGCTTCAGATATGTGCCAACCTGGCTATTGCCTTTGAGCCGTTTCTGCCTCACACTACCCACAAGCTGGCCTATATGCTTAACATGAAGAGCCGTAACTGGGAAGACTTTGGCTGCGACATCATTTTACACCCTGGTCACATAATAAATGAGGCAAGGCTACTGTTCGACAAAATCGAAGACTCTGCTGTTGAGGCTCAGGTTGCAAAACTTGAAGCAACCCGCTCGCAGAACGAAACAGCCGTAGCAACTAGCAGTCAAACCACCGATTCAGCATCAGTGTCATCGGATCCATCAGTTTTACCTCAACCTGCAGTCTTACCTCAAAAAGAGGAGTGCACATACGAGGAGTTCATGAAGATGGATATCCGCACCGCAACTGTTCTTGAGGCCGAGAGGGTTCCGAAGACTGACAAACTTCTAAAGTTGACTATTGAAACCGGAATTGATATCAGGACAATTGTTTCTGGTATTGCAGAATACTACTCTCCGGAGGTGATGGTAGGCAAAAAGATTTGTATTCTTGCAAACCTTGCTCCGAGAAAAATTAAGGGAATCGAGTCAAAGGGAATGATTCTTATGGCAAAGGAGGAGTCCGGGAAAATGCGGATTGTCACTCCTGAGGAGTCTATTGAGAACGGGGCTACTATCAGTTAAAGTTTGCAGGTGTTTGCTTGCTGCCTAGAGTTGTTTTAGCAGCTCTCTGTCTTCACTGCTGTAAAGAAGCCACTCCCAGAATGGTTGCAGTTCATCCTTGAACACTACCATAAGAACAATAATTGCAACTACTACAGATATTATGGCAAAGGTCCATATTGTTCTTTTTGCCGACTTGCTTAATGGCTCTTTTATTTTTTTCGCTTTTATTCTTGGCACCTTAACCGTTGGCTCTTTATCTGCCTGAGGCTGGTACAGCCTGTTAGTCTCCTTGTAGCTCAGCAACTCTATACGCCCGGGCTTGTTCAGAAGTTTCACATTTATCGGTTCCAGTCCGTAAGCTTCCGGATAAATGAAGAGATCTTTGTCGGCAACAAAGAAATAGTCTCTTTGGTCGGTTGCCCGCATTGTTCCAAAATCAGGAATCTTTATGCTCTTTTTAATGTTGAGTTCATTTACAAACTCTTTCATGAATATCTGGATTCTCTCTTTTGCAGTTTTAAAATCTGAGTTAATCTCTGCTGCATATGAATTTTCCAGTAGTTCATCGTTCCAGACTTCACTTGTTCTGAAGAGAACTCTTCTGAATGGGGGGTGAATCACCAGTGCCCTGTCTGAGAAGACCGATGGAGCCAGTTCTGCAATAAAACTGCCCATTCCCGGCAGTGAAACTCTGTCGTGAGTGAGTAAAAGCTCTCTTAAAAGTTTGGAAAGAGTGATTAAATCCATAATTTATCGCTGGGTTGTAGCGCAAAGTTAAAAAATCTATTCAAAAGATTTGCAGTTTTATAATTTTCCGCTTACATTTGCACTCCCAAGACGGGAAAAAATTCCTTGTTAGCTCAGTTGGTTAGAGCACCTGACTGTTAATCAGGGGGTCCTAGGTTCAAGTCCTAGACAAGGAGCACAAAATTGTAAAAACCGCAACTATTCATTAGCTGCGGTTTTTTTATGCTCACATACAAAAGCAAATACACTTTGCAGTAGTTTTTAGTAACTATTTATCGCTTAGACACATACGAATATTGTATAATAAATAATTCTTATTATCCAATCCGTAACCCACTATCAATATTGTACTTGCTAAAAACTACTGCAAAGTGCATTTTAGCAGATAGTCAACAAAACTGGTGTATCTTTGTTAAATAAAAATCAATCTAAAAGATTTAACAATGTCTATTCTAAACGAAAACTACATATTGTACAATGGTGTCGAAATTCCAAAAATCGGTTTTGGAACATGGCAGATACCTAATGAACAAGCCTTCAGGTCGGTTACTGATGCACTAAGAGCCGGCTACCGGCACATCGATACGGCTCTCGCCTACAACAACGAAGAGGGTGTCGGCAGAGCGATAAGAGAGTCCGGTCTCAGTAGAGAGGATGTATTCATTACCAGCAAGCTGCCTGCTGAAATCAAAGGATATGATAAGGCGATGGAGGCTTTTGAGAGAACTGTCAGGAATCTCGGCACATTTCCCGATCTGTACCTGATTCATGCTCCATGGCCATGGGCCGATAAAGGAGGTGATTATAACGCACAGAATGTGCAGTCGTGGAAGGCATTTGAGAAGTTGTACAACGATGGAAGGGTCAGGGCAATTGGTGTATCGAACTTTAGCCCTGCCAATATTCAGGCCCTGCTGGATAATTGTGAGATTGTACCTATGGCAAATCAGATTGCTTTTCATGTTGGTCGTACTCAGGATGAGTATGTAGCTTTCTGCATTAAGCATAATATTCTTATCGAAGCTTACTCTCCACTGGCAACAGGAAGGGCACTTGGCGACAAACAGCTTAACGAGATAGCGCAATCTTATGGCGTTTCAGTTGCACAGCTTCTTATACGATTCGCTTTGCAAAGAGGAACACTTCCTCTACCAAAAACGACTACGTTTGAGCGGATGGTTGAGAACACTCAAATAGAAAAATTCAGTATCTCCACAAGTGATATGGAAATACTGAACTCAATAAAATCGGAATACCGATAGTTGATCCCTCGAGGGTTGTCTTACTTATACTTTTCAATAAGGTCTCCGACAACCTTCTCGGTAAGCTCATAGTTTTCCAAAGAAGGGAAACCTTCCCAACGGATAATTCCCTTAGGGTCTATTAGTATGCAATGAGGTATTCCCTTTATTTCCAGAATTCCCGAAGTTGTCCCTTTTGTATCAATTGCACTTGAGTATTCTATCAAAGGATCCTTAAATGCAAGCACCTTCTCAGCCGGCTCCTTTGAAATACCAATAACAACAAGCTTCCCTGCAAATTTCTTCTGAAAATTGTTAAGCTCAGGAATTGCTTTGCGGCAAGGTCCGCACCACGTTGCCCAAAAATCGATCAGTACAAACTTTCCTGTTGTTTCCGGCTTTGCCGATAACCATTGTTCAACCACCAGTTCAGGAGCTTTTTCATTTAAAAATGATTTTGCCCACAGTTTTTTCTCTCCGTTGGTTTCTTGTGCAAATATGCCAGAGATAGAAAAACAGAACACTAATAATAGCAATAATTTTTTCATATAAATTCGTTTTATCTAGTTAAATATTATTATTTATGATTTTTCAAAATTAGCAAATTTAGGATTAGCACAATGTGCAACTAAGTTTTCCGTGAAATATTTATTAGTATGTTTGCATATATTTAGATGTCTAATTAACTGCATATCATGAAAAATCTGAGATTATTGATAATTTGCTTTGTATTTCCCATAATGGTTAAAGGAGAGACTTTTTCCGGGCATATACTTAACAAAAAAACAAACATTCCTGTTGAATATGCGAACATTGGTGTCCTGAAAAAAAACATTGGCACAGTTGCAGATAATCATGGTAAATACACGTTGTTCATAGACCCGCAATATGACAATGATACGCTGATGGTCTCATGTATAGGATTCAAATCACAATTGTTTAAAATTGCCGATTTCAAAAAACTTGACGATCACAACATATATCTTGAGGAAAAAGTGTCAGAGGTTCCACCTGTGGTTGTCCGTCCAAGGATATTCAAACAGAAAATTCTGGGAGTGACAACAAAATCAAAGCTTGCATCTGCCGGATTCGAGGACAATAAACTTGGCTACGAGTGTGGTGTACTTATGAAATCGGCAAAGTCAGCTATCCTTGAAAAAGTGAACATCAATTTCTCTTACTGTGCCTATGACACAATCCTTTACCGTCTTAACATATACAGGAAAACCGACCAGAAAGAATTTGAAAATATACTTCAAGAGCCTATTTTCCTGAAACTATCAAAGGATAAAACGAGAGAAACGGTTTCTATAGATATGAAGCCATACGATCTGATTATTCAGGGTGATTTTCTTGTAACCCTGGAACATATACGCGACCTTGGGACAGGCCGGTTATTTTTCTGTTGTGGCCTTTCCGGCAGAACATACTACAGAAAAACCAGCCAGGGGACATGGGAATCTATCCCTATCGGAATAAGCATAAGTGTCCAGGCAAAAGTGGAGAAATGAATATCAATATAATTATGTGGGTTTTCTCACTAATATTGTATTATAATATAGATGACATTGGAAAGGGATAGTTTTTTTGAGAAAGCATACTTGCAATATTTTCCCAAAGTGCAACATTTCGCCTACAGTTATCTGAACGATAACGAGGGTGCAAACAGTGTTGCACAGGAGGTATTTATGTCTGTTTGGGAAGATAAAAACAAGTTCTCCCAGGAGAAGGATATCCTTGGTTATTTGATAGTGCTGACCAGAAACAGGTGTCTGAACATATTAAGAAGACGGGTGATTGAGGAGAAGTATAAAAGCAACAGATCAAAACAGCTCTTGGATCAGATTAACTATCATGCACTTTCCAACAATGTTGTATCTGGGTTGCTTGAGAAGGAGGTTAACACCATTTTGACAAGCACCTTAAACAAAATGCCCGACAAGGTAAAGGCTACATTTCTGCTGAGCAGGTCGGGTAACCTGAAACAGCATGAAATAGCCAACCTGCAAGGAGTAGCCCTCAGAACGGTAGAGAGCAGATTGAAAAAAGCAATTACCATTCTTAAAAAATCATTAAAGGATTATCTGACAATAGCCTTACTTTTGTCTCTAATCAACAGTTTAATAAAGAGTTAATGAAAAAGACCAAAATGGAAGATATAATATTAATAAAAGTTATCCGTGGAGAGGCATCGGAAGAGGAGTGTTCCCGTGTATTAGACTGGATGAACGAGTCCGATGACAACAGCAGATACTTCTCTGAGCTGAAGGTTTTCTGGACCCTGTCTACAATGCCTGAAAGTAAGGAAGAAGAGGAAACTTTTCTGAGAAAGACAATTCCGGCATCGAAAAAAGAGTTATCCGGAAATTCCTACTTCAGACCGGTTGCCCTTACAGCAGCAGCAGTGATTATTGTATTGTTGGTAGTCAACCTTTTTGTCTCAACCGGATTTTTCAGTTCCAGGAACCAAGCTACGGATGACAATATACAATTGGCAGAGGGTGTCAATATGCGTACGATGTATGTTGAAAAAGGGGTGAAAGGGAAAGTTGTTCTCCCTGACGGCTCTGTTGTATTGCTAAATTCCGGTTCAAATATAAAATATCCGGACAAATTCACCGGTTCGACAAGAGAGGTTGAATTGTCGGGTGAGGGTTACTTCGACGTTGTAAAAGATTCGCTTAATCCCATGATTGTTAATACTGTCAAGGGTGTCAAAGTAAAGGTTCTGGGGACAAAGTTCCTTTTAAAATCGTATGACAACGACAGTGAAACAAAGGCTATTCTTTACAGCGGCAAAATCAATCAGACGACAGAAGCGGGGAAAAACAGAGAAGAACAATCAATCATTATGAACCCGAACGACTGCGTTGTTGTACCTGCAGTTGGAGAGCTTCTGATAACAAAAACAGGAAAAGAGGGAAACGACGATGCCTGGCTGAGAGGAGAACTTATCTTTGCCAACACGCCAATGCCTGAGGTCCTGAAGATTCTGGAAAGATGGTATGGAAAAACCTTCGTAGTAAACAACAAATCACTTTACGGCTTTAATCTTAACGCCTCCTTTAAAAATGAATCATTAATACAGATTCTGGGAATTATTGAATTTTGTACAAGTGTTAAATACAGAATTGATGAGAACAAAGTAATTTTCAATTAAAAAATGTGGTTTTATACATACATGTTTGTATTTAATGAAACCACAATTAAAACTTATATGAACAACAGAATTTTGTCAAATTGGAGAATAGTGGTAACCATATTCTCTTTTTTGTTATTGATGGCTCCTTCCGGAGCATTCGCACAAAAAATCTCATTGAATTTCAAAGATGTTCCGCTAAAGGTTGTCTTGAACAAGATCAGTGAGGTTACCAGCTACAGGTTTGTCTACACGAGTAAGCTGGATGTAGATAAAATAATAGTATCTGCAAGCTTTAAAGATGTAGATGTTAATAAGGTAATGTCCGATTTGTTTTCTAAAATCAGCATCTCCTATTCAATCAAGGGAAAACAGGTGGCTCTTGCCCCTGTAAAGGTTAACAGTGACAATCTGGTTACTGCCGATGATAAACAGAAATCGGGAAAGAATGCAAAAGAGCTCATTACTGTACAGGGAATAGTAACGGATGGCACAGGACTCGGGTTACCCGGAGCTAGTGTAAAATCGGCTACAAGCAATAAATTCGCTGTTACCGGTCTGGACGGGAAATATTCAATCAATACTTTCGCCGACGACATTCTTGTTTTTTACTCTCTGGGGATGAAAGAAGAGAAAGTATCTGTAAACAGCAGAAGCGTTTTAAATATAATGCTCGAAGCAGACGTTGTTAAACTTGCAGATGTTATTGTAACAGGATATCAGACACTATCAAAAGAGCGTTCAACAGGGTCATATTCAACTATATCTTCTAAGACGTTAAATAATAAGCTTCAGCCCTCTTTTCGCACAATGCTTGAGGGGCAGTCTGCCGGTGTAGCTGTCTCGAATGATGGCAAAATAGTTATCAGAGGACGCTCAACCATTTCCGGTGTCACGACTCCCCTGATTGTTGTGGATGGTTATCCGCTTATTGGCAACGGTCTTGATCTGGAATCGGTCAATCCCGATAAAATTGAAAATAAACCCATTCTTAAGAATTCTGTTTCCACCTCGATTTACCGGGGAAGAGCCTCAAATGGTGTTATTGTAATAACTACCAAAAATGCGCAGTCAGGAAATTTTTCTGCTTCTTACAGAGGAATCTATGGTGTAACACAAAAGCTGAAAGTTTCAAGTCTGAATCTAGCTCCTATAAGTGATTACATTGATGCGGAAATAGATATTTTCAATACCGACCCTGCATCATACAACAATTCTTATAACAACTGGGACAAGCTGACCGGTGTCCGCTATCTGCTTCTTGCAAAGAGTCAGTCATGGATTAGTGCGACTGAAGCCGACAACCAAATAGCAAATCTCAGAAAAAATGATGCTTTGGGAGAGATAGAAAAGTATATGCTTCGCTCAGAAAAATCTCAGCAACACAGTATTAATATCTCCGGAGGTACAGAAAAGAATCTTTTTAATGGTTCTTTAAAACTATCTAAAGAAGAGGGGAATCTTGATTATAATTCAAATTCAAGGTTTATAGCAGATGTGAATAACCTTTGGAAGCCTGTCAAATGGTTCTCTTTCCGCTTTATCACAAATTTGAATTATGCAAAGAGTAATTCAACAATTGAGACATATAATTCCTTCCGGATTGACCCATACACAGATCTTTATACAGATTCAGGAGAATTAATATATTCAAATCCTGCGGGCCAGAGGAGAATTCCTGAGTACAGCAAGTATGCTCTTATGAAATCCATGCTTTACCACCCTGCCGAGGATCTGCCGACAATGTACAGTACTACTGATAATCTTCAGGTCAGAATTGGAGGTGATGTTACTTTTAAAATGAGTGAAATGTTTAACATTACTGCCGGAGGTGCCTGGGTAAAGGGTATGAACACAAATACTACAATAAAGCTTGGGGAATCCTACGTTATGAGATCGTCTTATAATGATGGTGCTTCAAGAACCAGTGCTGTCAAGAGATATATACCCGATGGAGGAAGACGTGACGAGTCACGGGGCAGTATGGAATCTTGGGTCATGAGGGCTCAACTTAACTTTAAAAAGTCTTTAAATGGCAATATGCACAGGTTAAATGCAATGCTGGGAACGGAAGTCAGCAAAGACACATACGAAACTGTCTCCTTGCCAACTTATCTGGGATACAACCCAAGATCGGCCAGTGTCAATACCGGTTTTGATCCTTATGAATACAACAAGAACACCAACAATATCAAGGGTGATATGCTGTTTCAGAAGGCTCCTGCCAATCTTGGCGGTTTAAGCTACGGAGGCTCATATAGTGTAAGAGACAGCAGGTTTGCCGGCTGGTACGCAAACGGATCATACGAGTTGCTGGATAAATATATTGTTAGTGGCAGTGTCAGACTTGACCTGACTAATTTTTTCGGGACAGATCCAAAATTCAGATACAAACCAACATGGTCCGTAGGGGGAACCTATAAAATTTCGGATGAAGAGTTTTTCAAACCCCTGAAAAAATGGATTAACAGATTGAATTTAAGGGCTTCATATGGAGTGAACGGAAACATTTCACTTAATCATTTTCCATACATGGTTCTTAGTGTTGGCTCATTTAACCTTAATACTAACGGTATATCGTATGGTATCTCAAGTTTTCCTAACAATCAGCTCAGATGGGAACGAACAGGTACTTCGAATTTTGGCGCCGATATATCCGCATTCAACGACAGATTAAGAGTTGTGTTTGATTACTATTCCAAAAAGAGTACAGATTTGATTGCTTCAGATTTAATTGACTATACAAGGGGAACCAATACTTTGAATCAGAACATTGGATCTGTAGTAAACAAAGGGACGGAGATCACAATTTCAGGAGAGATATTAAATAGTGCCAATTTCACATGGAGCTCCTCAATAATATGGAGCAATAACAGAAGTGAGCTTTTAACCTATAATGGAAACCTCGCCCATATTCTGAACTATACATCACAAAGTGGTGCCTTGGTACCCGGCTATCCAATGTATGGGATGTGGGGACTCAGATATGCCAAGCTAAGCAGCACTGGTGATCCTTTGTACTATAATGCCGCAGGTGATATTATAAGTAGCGGGAACTTACAGCCTGGGGATGCTAGATATATAGGACCTTATACTCCAACTGATGACATAAGTTTTTCAAACAGTTTTTCATATAAAAACTTTGACCTGACATTCATGTTTGTATCTAAACTCGGAGGGCACTTCAGAACTGATCTTTTTGATGGCTCATCTATAAATAACAGACATGTGGGAGAGAGGTGGAAAAATCCCGGAGATGAAAACACTACAATATATCCAAAACTGGTTCCGGGAGGTATTGAACAGTGGTATACTCCTTATGCCGATATTTTTGTTGCAAGCTCGAATTTTCTGAAATTAAGAGAACTAATGCTTTCATATAATGTGCCTTCTAAAATAACAAAGGTGGCCGGACTCTCTGGTCTGAAGCTTTATGTACAGGGAAGGAATCTGTTCTATATTACATCTAAAGGTGTGGATGTAGATCCTGAAGGGATAAATGCCAGACCTCAGGTTTTCTTTGGAATATCTGTTAACCTTTAAAACACAACAAGATGAAAAAACATATATATATTTTATTTTTTACAATTACGGTTCTATTTTCGGCCTGCACCAAATTTCTTGATGTAAAGCCTGCCGGTAAACTTATCCCCGAGACTGGTGATGTTGCCTCTTATGCCAATCTTCTTAACAATGATTACACTTTGACCGGTGGGTTTTCCAACAACAATAGCGGATGCCGTCTTAACTACCTTACAGATGATGTTGAGATGTCCAATAATCAGTCAAACTTTTTCTGGATAAGCTCATTTCCTAATATTGACTCTTACTTTGCCCATATTTTCAAAACACCTTACGATAATCCAAACACGGCAGATTTATTCACATGGTGGCAGGATTTTTACCGTTCTGTTGAATATCTTAATGTTTGTATTGATGGTATTAACAGTGTCAGGACAGAGAAGGAGGAACAGTTAGCAAATGAGACAATTGCTCAGGCGAAGGTTGCAAGGGCATACCTGTTTTTCAATCTTGGCCTGATATATGGCCCGGTATACGATCCAAAGGGTACAAACAACTTCAGGACGATACCTATGAGAACCCAGAGTGACGTAATGGCCCCTATGGAAGATCTTTCTACAAATGGTGAAATATTTACTCAGGTACTTAAAGACATTCACTCATCGCTTCCAGTTATTCCGGAAGTAACAGGCACCCCGGCAAAATTCGGGAAGGTGGCAACACTGGCTTTTCTGGCTCACTATCACCTATTCACTCAGAAGTATGACAGTGTAGCTTTATATGCAAATCAGGCACTCACCTTAGCTGCCACTCAGAATGGCGGAATTGACAATCTGTTTTATGACTATAACAAAATCACATGGGCAGATGCAGGTGTTGCCACTGACCCTAATAAAAAGAATGCAAGCACATTAAATACTAGTCAGGGTTCCATTCCGTTGACCGCAAACTATCACAGGGAGATGCTTCTCTATCGTAAGTGCTCCACTCCTCCCGGCGCCTCCTATGCCTATCCTGCAACCGGCTTTTTGAATCTTTTTAATGCGGCTCAGGATCTCAGACGTGAATTTTTCTTCTTTGAATATAATGGTTATAAAACCATTCAATCGGGAGTTACTTATGATGATGGAAGAAAAGTTCTCAATTATCAGAACAAGATGGCCAGAACATCGGGCTTCAGTTACCCGGAACTTCTGTTGATAAGAGCCGAGGGACGCGCGAGAACCAACGACCTTGCCGGTGCTATTGCTGACCTTAACCTGCTCAGAAAATTCAGAATGAAACCTGGATTCACCACATTCTCATCGACTAGTCAGGATGCTGTAATTGAAGAGGTTCTAAACGAACGTCGTCGCGAACTTCCTGTTGGGTCTCAAAAGAGATTCCTGGATTTGAAGAGACTTGTTCTTG
>CAZREC010000035.1:0-24093 GCA_964599025.1 uncultured Muribaculaceae bacterium
GCCGTGATCGAACCGGCACAGCCTTGCGGCCACTGGTGTTTGAGACCAGCGCGTCTACCGATTCCGCCATCCGGGCAAACAAAATGGTAAACTTGGGCTGCAAAGATATGTAAATATTTTTATTGGACAATATGAAAATCGGACATCGTCCTCTCCGCAGCTTTCCAGTTTTATTCTAAAACCTGAGGCTACTTCGAGGGTGATGTCCGATTTCTTACTTCAAAAAGATATTTGGATATATCTTGCTTAAAGTGTTTACCTAGTTTGTTTGCGCAGATTTAGCTTCCTTGTCTATTAGGATTACGTTACCAAGACCAATGCTGTTCAGCGGTTTCAGCTGCGTTTTGGCATCGCCGACAACAACATAGACCATTTCGTTAGCGTCGATGTTCTTGGCTATGACTGCTTTTGCCTGCTCGACGGTCATACTGTTGATTGTCTCCTCCTGCTGTTTCACATAGTCGAAAGGAAGATTGTAAGAAGAGATGTTGCTCAACATTTCCACCAAGGCACCGATTGTTTCGAATGATGAAGCTTTTGCCCTTAGCATAGAGTTCTTGGTGGTATTGAGGAGCTCTTCGTTATATTCTGTCCCATAGTTGCTTATAAGACTTTTGAATGTCTCTACAGCCTCTTTTGTTGTGCTTCCCTGAACACTTGACGAAGCGATGAAGGTATTCAGGAACTCCTGGCCAGAAAACTTAGAATAAGCGCCATAAGTGAATCCCTTCTGGAGACGAAGAACGTCGAACAACATTCCCTGCGAACCGGCACCAAGCCTGTAGTTAGCAATAACAGATGGATAATAGTCTGGACTGCTGAAAGGAACTCCGACCTTGCTTATCATTATCATAGACTGTGGAGCGTTAGGATAATCAACAAAATAGATTTGTGCCCTCTTTGCAGGAACACCTGCAGCAGGTTGTGGTACTGTTACATCTTTTGCTGCCCATTTCTCAACCAACGAAGCTATTGCTTTTTCACAAGTTGCCTTATCTATGGCTCCTGCAATGTTGAAATTAGCAATTGTCGGGCTCAGGAATGAATTGTAGAACGACTTCACATCTTCTATGGTTATTGAATCTATACTCTCAAGGTTTCCGTAAGGAATCTGAGCAAGCCTTGAATCGGCACCAAAAAGAAGCTTGTTTGTAACAGAAGTGGCTATCTCCTCAGGATCTACAGATGCCTGACGGATATATGACTTTATCTCATTTTTGATCCTGGCAAGAGCAGCCTCGTCGAACCTTGGCTGAAGTACCATCTCCTCAGTCAATGCCATAACCTCTTTGAAGTTTTTGGCAAGACAAGAAATTGATATGCCCATACCTTCAACATCGGAAGATACTGAAATTCTGGCACCAAGAAGACCCATTGCATTTTCAAGCTCTTCAGGAGTCTTTAGTGCTGTGCCTTCGTTCATAAGTTCTGCATTTATGAATGACAAACCAATCTTGTTTGCAGGGTCGAGGAGCATTCCACCTTTTAGTTCAATGCTAACTTGAATTATTGGAAGTTCATTCTGGGTTATTCCAAAAAGACCCATGCCGTTGGCAAGTTTGCCGGTCCATATCGGAGGAACAGTAATTGACGGGGTGTTAGGAAGATAGGCGGGTTCGACAGAACGGTCGAAAGCAGAAGCAGTGCGGACATATTCATCGTCCACAATTTTTCCGCCTGCAGACTTCATCTTCTGATCGGCAACATTTTCCACAACTATCTTTGCAGGGATAGAACCAGTCAGGGCCAGTTCGGGCTTACCTTTTGGAACGACGCTCAATGCAAAGTATGGTTTCCCCTTGAAATATTTCTCATAGACAGCCATAATCTCCTCTTTTGTAACAGCCTGATATTTTTTCAGGTCATCAAAGGAGGCATCAGGTTTACCTGCAAATTCATTGTCGCGGGCCAACATAAGGGCCTTGCCCTGAACGCCGGATATCCTGTTGTAAAGCCCTACCTCCTGCATAACCTTAAGTTTCTGAAGTTCCTGTGGATTAACGCCATCTTTTTCGAAGCGGGCAAAAGCCTCTTCAATAGCTGTATTAACGTCATTAAGATTAATGCCTTCGAAGGCTCTGATACCAATTTGTACAACACCTGCAACTTCGCGTGCCTGATTATATGCACTAACAGAAGGAGCCAGCTTTTTCTCCTCTACTACGATTTTGTAGAGAGGTGAATTCTTACCGTTTGCAAACAGAGATGCAAAGTACAGAAGTGCATAAGCATCTTTATTGTAGGCCTCTACTGTAGGAAATGCCACAGAAAGCTGAGGCAGACGGGCGTATGAGTCTTCCCAGATTATCTTTTTGGTTGAGTCCATCATAAGTGGCTGTATCACCGGTTTTGGAACATCGGCCCCTTTTTTGATTTCACCAAAGTATTTCTGTATAAGTTCCTTTGTCTGTTTTATGTCAAAGTCACCTGTCAGTGCAAGAGTCGCATTATTAGGCACATAGTAGGTTCCGTAAAACTCTTTTACATCGTCTAATGTGGCTCCCTTCAAATCTGCAATCTCTCCGATTGTTGTCCAGCTGTATGGGTGACCTGCAGGGAACATCTCGTTAGCAGAGATGGTTGCTGAATGTCCGTAAGGCTGACTGTCGTAATTCTGTCTCTTTTCATTGGAAACAATATCAATCTCTCTCTCAAGTCCCCCCTGGGTTACAGTATTGATGAAGAATCCCATGCGGTCCGACTCCATCCACAGTACTTTTTCAAGGGCATCGCGAGGTACTGCCTCATAATAGTTTGTACCGTCTGAGTTTGTGGAACCGTTAAAACTACCTCCCATTTTTGCTATGTTCTGGAAGAATGCATTTCGAGGAAGATTTTCTGAACGCTGGAAAAGCATGTGTTCGAAAAAGTGTGCGAAACCGGTTTTGCCGGGCTTCTCTCTGCCAGATCCAACATGGTATTGGATGGCAATGGCAACCAATGGATCTGAATGGTCTTCGTGAAGGATAACCTTAAGACCATTCTCCAGAGTATACTGTTCATAATTAAGTTCTACCTTAGGTTCTTTTGGTGCACAGGAAAGGGTGACCATTGCCAGTGAGGTAAAAAAGAGCGATTTTAAAAGCTTAGACATAAATGTAAGATTTTGAGATGAGTGTATTAAACAAAGATAAAAAATTTTTCTTTCTGATTTTTATCATTTACCTTTGAACCGTTCTTTAGATAGGGAACCTCGTGTAATCCGAGGACAGTACCCGCTGCTGTAAAGCTTGCCCAACAGGGTTATCTTCCGTAAGCCACTGCCAATTAGGTGGGAAGGCGAGAGATATAAAAGCTGAGTCAGAAAACCTGCTTGGAACAAAACTTTATTAATCGAGCTTTCGGGAGAAAAAGAACGATGCACAGACATTTTGCATTTATATTATTCTATGTTGTACTATTGAACTTTGGCGTTATTCATGCCGGGGCTCAGACTCATGATACTTTGAAGCAACGTAATTCCAGATCGCTGGATTCAATTACTGTCAGTGCTTCATCAAAACAATTTTCACTCTCCAACAGACGATTCTCCCCGGGAACAAATTCAATAAGGGTTTCATCTGAGGCCCTTGCAAAAATGCAGATGAGTTCGCTGGCCGAATTCATCCAGCAGGAGAATGCTGTATACCTGAAAGAGTATGGTCGTGGAATGGGGGCGTACATATCGGTGAGAGGGACCTCTTCGTCACATACCACAATTGCATGGAACGGACAGAGCCTTTCTGTACCCACAATGGGTCAGACAGATCTCTCTCATATTCCTCTATACTTCTTTGATGCAATGGAGATTCATATTGGTGGCAACTCTGCACTGTATGGCGATGGTTCAATTGGCGGGAGCATTCTGTTAAATACAAAACCAAAATGGGAGAGAGGTACACATGGTGATATTCTTCTCTCTGCCGGGAGCTTCAACTCTTTTGTTCAGGGGGCTACATTGAGGTATTCCGGAAAAACGACCGAGAGCAGGACCAGCATCCTACATTCATCGGCACTTAACAACTACCCTTTCATAAATAACACGAGCATAGGCAGGCCGACAGAACGTCTCAATAATTCTGCGTTTGACAATTATGGTTTGCTCCAGGAGATTTATAAAAAGTTCAGTGACTCAAGCCTTCTTACTGCCACTATCATGTACCAGAACTTCGACAGGGAGATTCAGCCATCTGTCTCTTCCAATGACAGACCTGAGAGCTATGAGTCCATCTATGACAAGAACCTTAAGCTCAATTTAGGTTACAATGCATCAAGAAATAACTTCTCTTATGGTGCACGTTTCTCTTATGCCTATGATAATCAAAAATATAAGGAAGATATTATTGCTGCGGGCCGCTATTTTTCGTCGGTTGATGCTGAGTACAGGTTTGATAAGGTCATATTTAAAGGTGGAGCATCGGGAGAGTATATAAAGCCTGATGTGTACTCCTACGCCGACTCTGTGAGGGAGGTAAAGGTAAATCTTTATGGTCTGGTAAGATTTGTACCTTTTGACAGACTCATTTTATCCGGAGGCATCCGGTATGCAAAAGTGACAAATTCGGAAGTGCCGCTAATGCCTTCATTTGACGCAAAATACTTGGTAATTAAATCTGGGAGTCACACGGTTGCCCTCAGAGGCTCAATATCGCAGAACAGCAAGGTGCCATCGCTGAATGATCGTTACTGGGGAGGGGAGCATCTTTACCTGAGAAGTGAGAGATCATTTACAACAGAGGGAGGAGTAGATTATAGCTGGTTTTCTGGTGTATGGAGCATAGATCTTTTTGGAACACTCTACCGAAGTTCCGTAATGGACTGGATAAGGTGGCTGCCGGCCGGTGTTGTATGGCGGCCGCAGAATATTCCGGAGGTTCTTTCAAGAGGGGCAGAGGCAGGTGCTAGATTATCCGGGAGAATGGCGGAATGGAACATCTCAATGAACTTCAGTTATGTACATACAAATATTCAGATGATGAAGGCTGCCTGGGAAGAAGACCCGGCTGTGGGGAAGCAGCTTGCATATCAGCCAAAACATTCATGGCGAACAACGGTAAGAGCAGAAAAAGGGGCATTGTCTGTTTACGGAGGGTTATATTGTACAGGGGAGCGTACCACTATAGATATTTTCGATATCCTTCCCTCTTATTTGATTACCGACCTTGGTGCTATCTATAGTTTTAAGATTTTTGGGGAGGAGTTTACAGCAAACGGGGTAGTCAAGAACATATTTGATGTAAGCTATCAGAATGTGAAGTTTTATGCAATGCCGGGCAGAAACTGTCAGATTTCGCTTCAGTGGAAATTCTAGTAAATAAATCAAAATAAATATATAAGAAAATGAAAAACAACTTGTTAAAATTTTTAGTAACAGCATTGGTAAGCACTACGCTTTTCTCTTGCTTAGAAAAAGTAGACCCTGTAGAAGTAGTCAGAGATGGAAAAGTGCTGGTAATAAATCAGGGTAACTATTCTGAACAATCTGCAAGCATCTCTCTCTATGATGAGACAACTAAACAAATCCAGAACAGGGTTTATGAGACTGCTAACGGAATATCTATAGGAGCTACAATTGTTTCAGGGACCATTGGTGCAGACAAGGAGGCGATTCTTGTATGCAACAATCCCGACAAGATAATTTTCATAGATGCTAAGACTGGTAAGGACAAGGGAACAACAATTACTGAGGGGCTTGCCTCTCCCAGGAATGTTGTTGTTACATCAGATTTTATTTATGTTACTAACTGGGATTATGATCATATTGTAAACTCTATGGGTTTCTGGGAATTCAATAAATCTTATATTGCTGTCTATAACGCTACCACTAAGGCTCTTGTGAAGAAGGTTCTTGTCGGGACAGATGCAGAGGGACTGCTTCTATACGGGAACAGACTATTCGTCGCAGTTAAGGAGGGGGTAAAAGTGTTCGATATTTCAAAAGCAGATATGCCTGTTCTTGCAACTGTCAGAGATGCCGGAACAACAGGTTCTGCAAAGCATCTTACTTTTGACCGTACCCTCAAAATATGGGCCTCTTTTCCTGAAAAAGGTATTGTGCAGATAGATCCGTCGGCACTCACTGTTAGTGCCGTTGTGCCGGTTCCAGTAGACTTTATGGATGGATACATAACTACAGATGCCACGGGATCCAATATACTCACATACAACACAACATTCGACGCAAACTACAGTCCCGAAAAAGCATCTGTGTACAAAGTGAATATACAGACCAAGGCGGTGACAACATTATATGAGGGAACCTATTTTTATGGAGTGGGTGTAAGTCCCCTAACAGGAGATATTTTTACTGCGGAGGTAAGCTTTACATCAAACTCAGTCTTAAAGGTAGTGGCACCAGATGGAACACTCCGAAACTCAGCAACTGCCGGAATTGGTACTTGCCGCTACCTTTTCTTTTAAGTCATTCTTTTCTTTTAAGTCGTTAACCCGTAGGTCCCTTTACGTGGCACGATAAGTGGTATTTATCTTATATTCAGATCAGTACTTAATTAAATAGATCAGATGATTTTTATTAACTTGCTTACTTATAGTAACATACCACTTATTGTGCCACGAACTACTTCTCAGGAAAATGATATGTGATTGTCTTGATTACGTCCGGATGTATGCTGTTGGTTACGGGACAAGTTTTAACGGAAGCGTCTATGAAACGCATCTGCTTTTCGGTATAGTCATTTCTTGGGAAATAGATATCCAGCTTAAGTTCAGCAACCCGTCGAGGATTTGCAGCCATAATCTTTTCGGTCTCTATACGGGTTCCGTCAATTGAGAAACCGTGGGTCTGTGCGGCAATACCCATAATGGTAAGCATGCAACAACCGAATGATGTCGCAAAAAGATCAGTTGGCGAGAAGTGTTCTCCTTTGCCGTTATTGTCTTCAGGAGCCTCAGTCACCAGCTTACTGCCGGATTTGAGATGTTCGGCTTCCGTCATAAGGTTGCCGGTGTAGATTGTTCTTATTTTTGTCATACTTTGCAGTAGTTTTTAGTATATATTTGAAATTCTGACTATTATAATTCGATTAAATTTTAGAAACTAAAATAAATATTTGTAAGTAGCACTATATGTGTAGGTTGCTAAAAACTACTGCAAAGTGCTTCCAGCCTCCACACCTTTAAGTGTGGCTGAGGAGCAGGAGAGTACCTTCACAGTTACATAGTCGCCAATTTTATGGTCACCGGCGGGAAAGATGCATACTTTGTTCTGCGATGTACGGCCCAGAAGGTCGCTTTTGGAGCGTTTTGAATACCCTTCAACCAATACTTCAAACTCCTTGCCTATGTCGGCCTGATTGCTTTTGAGCGACAACTCGTTTTGTAAGGCTATAATCTCATTCAGTCTTCTGGTCTTTGTCTCGGCAGGTACATCATCGGGATACTGTCTGGCGGCCTTTGTATTTGGTCTTTCCGAATACTGGAACATAAAAGCAGTGTAGTATCCCACCTCCCTCATTATAGATAGAGAATCCTGATGGTCCTCCTCGGTTTCACCGCAGAAACCGGCAATCATATCGGTGCTGATTGTAGCGTCAGGTAGTATCTCCCTAATTTTGGCAACTCTTGCAAGATACTCAGCACGTGTATATTTCCTGTTCATTTTTTTAAGAATGGCATCACTGCCCGATTGTACCGGAAGGTGTATATGGCTGCATATATTCTGATACATTGCCATTGTATAAAGAACTGAGTTTGCCATGTCTTTTGGATGAGATGTTGAAAATCTGACCCTTAGCTTAGGGTTTATAAGAGCAATCATCTCTAAAAGTTCTGCAAAAGATACCTTATGAGTAGGATTTTCCGGATTTGCCCAATGGTATGAGTCCACATTCTGGCCAAGCAGGCTTATCTCTTTGTAGCCATTTTCGAAGAGTTCCCGGGCCTCTCTGAGAATACTTTCAGGGTCGCGGCTCCTTTCGGCTCCCCTTACATACGGCACTACACAATATGAACACATGTTGTTGCATCCCCGCATGATTGATATAAAAGCAGAAACTCCGTTCTGATCCATTCTGACGGGAGAGATATCAGCGTAAGTCTCCTCTTGTGAGAGTATTGTGTTTATCTGCTTGTCTCCGCTTGTGAGGGCAGAAATCAGATTGGGAAGGTCGCGGTATGTGTCGGGGCCGGCAACAAGGTCAACAACCTGATGTGAAAGTAGCTCCTCTTTTAACCGCTCTGCCATACACCCCAGGATCCCCACTATCAGAGTACGTTTTTTTTTCTTTAGAATTTTGAAATTTTCCAGCCGGCCCCATATTCTCTGTTCTGCGTTGTCTCTTATAGAACATGTATTTATGAGTATAAGATCTGCATTTTCAATTTTGTCGCAAAGGGCATATCCGCACTTCTGAAGTACCGACAGAACTACCTCACTGTCGCTGACATTCATCTGGCAGCCGTAAGTCTCTATGAACACCTGAGGTAAGTTATTATCAAGTACCGGTTTTACGGAATAATATTTGTTATTCATAAATGGAACGAATTATTCTGCAAATATAGGCTTTTTTATACCTTTGCAGGTAATCAAAACTAAAAGATGAAGAGACTGATATTACCAATACTTCTTTCTGCCTTGCTTTTTCAAAGCTGCGTCAACTATAAGGAAATTGACATAAAGCAGGTTAAGATTCAAAAATTCAACCTCGTAAACACATCAAGGGCCAATGTGACATTTGATTATCTGGTAGACAATCCAACAAACTCGACACTTATTATAACTTCGGCCGAGGGATTCATTACTAAAAAAGGCGTGAACTTTGCTCAGCTGGAGCTTATGCAACCAGACACAATTCCATCTAAAAGAATTACATCAGGCGAAATATCTCTGAAAATAGACCTTCTGGATCCCATTTCATTATTATCTATGGGGTTGAACATATCGAGCTGGAAGGTTCAGGACTTTAACTTTGATGCAAAAATAACAATCAGAACGTCATCGGGCTATAAAAAAATATTAAAATTCAGGAACGTGCCATTGAAACACCTGACAGACAGACTATAGACATATGCGCTATTTTTTATTAATCACTATTCTTTTAGTCTCTTTCGCCGGCAAGGTAAGTGCCCAGGAGACCGAAACCGTTCAGGATACTAATGTTATAAAGGCACCTGTTCTGGATTCCACTTTCTTCAAGAAGGACATATTTTCAATATTACAGGAGAGAGGACCCTATTCTAACGGAATCACTATATATCAGACAGAAGCCTTGCGCAATGCATTTTATAATCACATAGCATTAGCTGAAAACAAAAAAATCACCGGTTACAGGATTAGAATTTTCTTTGATAATAGTCAGTCGGCAAGGGGGAAATCTTCAGGTGTAAAGGCTAATTTTCTAGCAAGTTATCCTGACATTCCTGCATATTGGACTTATGACGAAATATATTATAAAGTTACAGTCGGAGACTTTAGAACAAAATCTGAAGCAATATTTATGCTGAAAAAACTTCAGCCAGATTTTCCATCGGCTTTCTTAGTGAAAATGCCTATAAATTTCCCTCCCCTTTAGATTTGGTTCTTTTTTTCCTCAGACTCTTTGCGATTTTTTCTGCTGACTTTGTGGCTCTCCACCATGTAGGTCTGAATTTTGTTGCCAGCCTCAGAAGCGGGGTTATGTAACGCTCAATCTTCTCAGGGTATATATGGGATATGTTAACCAGAATGCCGGTCTCCTCTACACCTCCGAACCCCTCGTTAATTGCTGTTCCGAACACCTTCATAGATGGTGAGAGATTCATATATGAGTTAATAAGCGGAGGTATGTTCTCACCAAGGGCACGCACCTCTTTAGAGAGAATCTTGTAAGCCTCCTTGTAATCGTCCGTTTTAAACAACTCCTGATAATAAGCATTTTCCACTTCAAATCCGATAGTCTTTTTAGGGATTACAAGGTTGTCGGCATCTGGGAAAAACTTAAAGAGGAAATTGAGTAAAGTGTTCCGGGCTCTTACATTATATGAAGTGTACATAGTTACTTTACCAAAGAAGAACCTGACCTTAGGATATCTAAGAACAAGCGCTCCAAGACCGTCCCAGAGATTATCCAATGCGTAAAGTCCCTTTCTCTTAATGTTTGTACTCTGGTAGTTAGGCTGAATGAACGACCGTCCCAGCTCTATTGTAAACGGAAGATACTCTTTTACAAATTTGTCAGAAAAATCGAAAAGTTCACTTGTTGCCATCTGCTCAATGTCAAGCCCTGCGCACTGTATGTATCGGTAACCGCCAATAATCTCCTGATCCTTGGGGTCCCATACAATAAGTTGCTTGTATGGAGTTTTTATATGAGTGTCAAACTCGTCAATGTCCAAAGCCTTTCCTGTTCCTCCTCCGGACAGTCTGAATGATATTTCACGCAGACGACCGATTTCATTCATTGTGTGAGGAGAGTTGTGCGCGGTTATCTCATATAGTTTATTGTCCCCTTTGCGGGTACCCCTTATAAATTTGTCGCTTGTAAGTTCATCTATGATTAGTTTACGGTCGACGGGTTGAATTACTGGTTCCATAATTAAGGTTTTAGCGAGTATACTTTTTCCCTCACATAATTTGTCCAAAATGCAGTATTGTGTTCAGAGGTAAATTTCCCAAAAGGAATAGCATCTCCTACAAAAACGTCAAATTTCATCTTTTTTTGTCTGAACATCTCGTGAGGAAGAAGGATCAGTTCAAAATTGAATTTTATTCCAATTGCCTTTCTCAGATTGGCCAGCCGGTAAAACAGATTTGAATTTCTCCCGCTGAAATACACGGGGATAATGTCTCTTCCATATTTTACTGCCTGACTAAGAAAGTTCTTTTTCCACTCAAGATCTTCAATTACTCCATTGTTAAGTCTGGAGCACAGTCCGGCAGGAAAATTCAGAATCTGACAGTCTGAGCTGTAAGCATCGTGAATAAGAACTGCATTATCAACACTCTGACGCCCGTATTTGTTTACCGGAATAAAAACAGGACGCAGGGGATCGACATTCATCAGAAGGTCATTAACCAGAAATTTCACTTTATTTTCAAAATATTTTCCAAAAGCCTCCAGCAGAATTATTCCGTCGAGACCCCCAAGCGGATGGTTGGATACAATAACGTATCTCCTGTTGCGATCTGTTTTTTCAATTCCATGTATATCGTAACTCGCTTTAAGATGCTTTAGGGACGCAGTAGCGAAGTCCACTCCTTTATGATGGCCATGCTTTGTGAGTATCTCGTTAAGCTCATCCTGATGGATCAGTTTCTCTGCCCATCGGATTACGAATTTTGGGATAATTTTCAGCAGTTTAGGACTCTTCGACCGTAACACTGAACTCAAATCAATCAACCGGATATTATTAGTTTCGCTCATCTGTAAAGCAAATTTCAAGGGTACGAAGTTAAATAAAAATCATATCTTTGCACAAACGCTCCGCAAATATGTTAAAACAAGGTTTACAACAGAAGTTATTACAGAAGCTCTCTCCATTGCAGATTCAGACAATCAAGCTGCTGGAGCTTCCTACCTTGGAACTGGAACAGAGAATAAAAAAGGAACTGGAAGAGAATCCTGTTTTAGATGAGGCCACAGAGAAAGACGATACAGATGACAGCACAGGTGGCAATATATCCTTGAGCGAATACAATTCGGAGGACCAGATTCCATCATATAAGCTATATTCAAATAATCAGGGAAAGGACCTTAAGCCTGAATACAATACCTTTTCTGTGAGAGAGAGTTTTCATCAAAGTCTCATATCACAACTTGGTTACAGCAGTCTGGACAGCAGGGCAAAAGCCATTGCAGCCTTTATTATTGGCAGTCTCGATGACGATGGCTACCTTAGGCGTGATCTGGATTCTCTGGCAGATGATGTTGCCTTCCGGCAGGGGATTGAAACCAATGAAGAGGAGCTGGAGCGGATACTGCTTAAGATTCAGGAGTTCGAACCGGTAGGAATAGGTGCAAGGACACTACAAGAGTGTCTGCTGCTACAGATAAGAGCTGCAGAACCTTCACCGGAACAGAGAATAGCAGAGAAGATACTTGCCGACTACTTTGGTGAGTTCACAAAAAAGCATTATCCAAGAATAATGTCAAAACTCTCTATTACAGAGGATCAGCTAAGGGATGCCATTGATGAAATTGTAAGGCTAAACCCAAGACCGGGAGGACAGATTGACGATTCTTACACAGATCAGGCTCAACAGGTCATTCCTGATTTTCTTCTTGAGTACAAAGACGGCGATCTCTATATGACCATGCCCAGATTTTCAGTACCAGAACTCAAGGTAAACAAAAGATATGCAGATTTGCTGATGAGTTCGGCCAAGTCAAGTAACAGAGCGGGAAAGGAGGCGGCAACATTTGTTAAGCAAAAGCTGGATTCTGCAAAGTGGTTCATAGAGGCAATAAAACAGAGGCAGAATACCCTTCAGAACACAATGAATGCAATCATTGATTTTCAGAGAGAGTACTTTATTGAAGGGGATGAAACCAAACTCAGGCCCATGGTACTGAAAAACATTGCAGAGAAGACAGGTCTTGATATCTCTACAATTTCCAGAGTTGTCAACTGTAAATATATTCAGACGCATTTTGGGATATATCCACTTAAATACTTTTTCTCGGAAGGTCTCATGACAGACAACGGGGAGGAGGTATCGACCCGTGAAATCAAAAACATTCTGGCAGCCAGCATAGACGTGGAAGACAAACAGCATCCTCTTACAGATGAGGAGTTGGTAACGGTTCTTACCGAGAAGGGTTACAGGGTTGCGAGAAGGACAGTGGCGAAGTACCGTGAGCAGCTAAACATTCCGATTGCAAGACTCCGTAAAGAGCTATAACCATATCACTCTATGAAAAAATTACTTTCGGGGCTTTTATTGAGCTCCTTAATACTTGCCTGTAATATGAAAGATAAGGCAGATCTTATTATAATAAACGGTATTGTCTATACCGTAGATTCAACATTTTCAAAATGTACTGCAATAGCAGTAAGAGACGGCAAGATTATCTCCACAGGGAGCGATGACCAGATTCTGAACACATACAGGTCGGAGACAATTGTTGATCTGGAGGGAGCCGCCCTTTACCCGGGATTCAATGATGCCCACAGCCATTTCTATGGAATGGGAGAGGGTCTCAGGACAGTTGACCTCAGAGGAGCACTCTCCTTCGAAGAGATCCTCACGAGACTCAAAAAGTCAAATGACGGGAAGCCATCACATTTTATTGTAGGAGAAGGGTGGGACCAGAATCTCTGGGAAGACAAGAGCTTTCCGTCAAATGAAAGGCTGAACGAAATGTTCCCCGATATTCCTGTGGTTCTTGCCAGGATAGATTATCATGCAGTCATTGCAAATGAAGCTGCAATAAAAAGATTGGGAATCACTCCGGGAGATCCTTCTATAGCCCCGGGTGAGGCAATAATGAGAAACGGGAAATTTCTGGGAGTGTTTTTGGAAAAGAGTGCCGACAGATTTAAATCTTCTGTTCCGGCAGTTAAACCAGAAGAGGCTGCCTCAATACTGCTCGATGCCCAAAAAGAGTGCTTTAAATACGGTCTTACATCTGTTTCAGACGCAGAGGAGCCACTTTCTGTTGTTATGCTTATGGACAGTCTGAGTGTCAAGGGTGATCTTAAGATAAGGCTTGATGTATGGCTCACTGCCAGCGAGGAGAATAAAATGCATTATACCGGTCCATACATTAACGGCAGAGTGAGGGTTTCAACGCTGAAGTTATATGTCGATGGAGCGCTTGGCTCAAGAGGTGCATTAATGGTGGAGCCATATTCCGATATGCCGGGTAACAGAGGCATACGAGTAGGAACGGCCCAGCAGTTCGAAGATAATTGCAAATGGGCATTTGACAACGGCTTTCAGGTAGCAACTCATTGTATTGGTGATGCAGCAAACAGAGAGGCCCTGAGGGTCTATTCAAAGCTCTTGCCCAAGGGAAATGACCTGAGATGGAGAATTGAACATGCTCAGGTTGTCAAGCCTGCAGATCTTGATATCTTCAAAGCCTATTCAATTGTTCCTTCCATACAACCTACACATGCTACATCGGATATGCTGTGGGCAGACGAACGGCTTGGCGACAGGATAAAGGATGCCTATATATACCGTCAGTTAAAGGAGCAGCTGGGCTGGCTCCCGAGTGGAACCGATTTTCCGATAGAGAGTGTGAATCCGGTCTATACTTTTTTTGCGGCAGTCTACAGGAAGAATCTTGATTTCATTCCGGATAATGGTTTCCAGATGGAGAACGCACTCTCAAAGGAGGATGCTCTCCGTTCAATGACAATATGGGCAGCAAAAGCCTCCTTTGAGGAGGATATAAAGGGAAGCATAGAACCGGGAAAGTATGCCGATTTCGTAGTACTGGACAGAGATATTATGACAATACAGGAGTTCGACGTACCTTACACAAAGGTCTTAATGACATTTGTAGGCGGAGAACTGGTTTATTCCAAATAATACCTCAGAGTTTCACTCCGTAGGCTAAATCGCCTGCATCGCCCAGTCCGGGTACAATGTAGGATTTTATTGTAAGCTCTTCATCAATTGCACCTACCCACAGAGTAGTGTTTTTATGAGGAAGATGTTTGGAAAGATAGTCAATGCCGTCTACACTGGCAATCGGGCACACAAGATGGGTCTCCCTTGGTTTGGCATTATCGCAGATCTTGTTGTAGGCAAGCACAACAGAAGAGCCGGTTGCCAACATTGTGTCGGCCAGAATAAGCACTTTGTTCTCAACTGAGGGGCTGCTGGCATACTCTATCTGAATAGTAAACTTGTTGTCCTTGCCATATTTTCTGTAGGCAGCAATGAAGGCATTCTGAGCCTTGTCAAAATAGCTTAGGATTCCATTATGGACCGGCAGCCCTGCTCTCATTATACTGGCAATAAGAATATCATCATCCGATGTTCTGCATGAAGCAATGCCAAGAGGGGTCTGAATGTTCTTTTCGCTGTATTCCAGTACCTTACTTATTTCATACGCGAATACCTGACCAATTCTTTCAAGATTATTGCGAAAGCGCATGCTGTCTTTCTGTATTACGTGATCTCTTATTTCTGCTATGAAGTTGTTGAGGACAGAATTTTTCTCTCCAAGATTTATTATTTTCATCCTTAGTTGATAATGAGATATTTGAATCAAAGGTACAAAATTATCACATTATACCATCGTCTGCAAAGCTAAAATATTCGTCACCGGCAATAATAAGATGGTCCAGGAGCGAAATATCGAAAAGGGCAGCGGCATCCTTAAGCATCCTTGTCTGTACCTTGTCGTTCTCTCCGGGTTTTGGATTGCCTGAAGGGTGGTTGTGTATTAGTATAATGGAGCTGGCAAGCTTATCCAGTGCGTTTTTAATTACTATTTTGACATCCACGACAGTGGCCGATACCCCTCCGATACTCAACCTCTCCTTGGATATAAGCTTGTTTGCCCTGTTAAGGTACATTACCCAACACTCTTCGTGTGAAAGGTCACGTAATATTGGACTGATTATTTTTGCCGCATAGGCAGATGACTGTATTTGTGCCTTAGACTTTATCTCTGTTAAAGAGAACCTTTTTGCAATTTCAAATACTGCAGAGATGGCAATGGCCTTAGAGGGACCTATTCCCTTTCTTTCCATTAGCTTGTCGACAGGCAGTCTTGCCAGCGCCCTCAGACTGTTTTCATTTGATGAGATAAGATTTCTGGCAACATCTACTGCTGTCTCCTCTTTATGACCCGACCCCAGAATTATAGCGATTAATTCTGCGTCACTCAGGGCAGCTGCCCCTTTAACTTTCAGTTTTTCGCGGGGCCTCTCCTCCGCCTGCCACTGTTTGATAGATAATTTGTTTGTCATTGTATAAATTAAAAAGCTTCCCAAAGATTGGGAAGCTTTTTAATTTTTGTGTGACAAAAAGTATAAACTACGCTAGTTTGTTAACATAAGCAGCTATACCGCTTTTTAGATTTGATGCCTTGTTGTCGTGAATAACATTAGTTTTAGCTAATTTATCTAACATTGAAGAAACCTTAGGTAATAAAGCCTCTGCCGCTGTTTTGTCGGTAGTGTTACGTAAAGCCTTGATAGCATTACGGGTAGTCCTTGCATAATACTTGTTATGCACCTTGCGTTTTTCACTCTGACGAGCGCGCTTCTCTGCTGATGCGTGATTTGCCATTTTGTATTTTATAATTTTTTGTAGTCGGTAGGGGAATCGAACCCCTATTGCAAGAATGAAAATCTTGAGTCCTAACCGTTAGACGAACCGACCGCATCAAAACTCACCGTTTTGGTGTTGGGAGTGCAAAGGTAGAAATATAATTTTTAGTTCCAAAAATTTCTTAAAAAAATTCAAAAGAGTAAATGATTGATTCTACCTGACGGAGGTAGTTTCTCTTGTCATACCTTGGCGCATATACAAACGCCTCCAGTACAATAATATTCTTATTCTCCTTGTCGAGGAAAACATGGTCCACAAAAGGCCCTCCCATAAAATCGTTCTGAACCTCCCACAGGCCACGGATCTCTATGAAATTTCTCTTATTGTACTTTACCCATCTCATACCTGGCTCTTCGAGCATATTTGTTGTCATATATGTGTTTTCCAGCTGACCGGGAACGTTTATCTTCAGAATTTCATTTCTTTTTGCTAACAGATTATCTATCATAAAGTCGGTTGAATCTGTGAAAGGGTATTTGTAAATAAAAATACCTTGATTTGTATAGGTAGTTTCATAGGATATCCAGATAAAATCTTCTGTCTGCTTTCTGAGATTGTATCCCTTAGGGAAAAAAGGAGAGCCTCCGAACTCAGAGGTGACAAGTTCCCTTAAAGCCTTTTCCTCATATTTCTTGGCATTCTGAATGTTCCTGTTTCTCTCTGCCTGCAGAAGTGCATTGGTAAGCTTGTCGCTCTCTTTAGCTATGAGAGAAGCTGCCTCCTGCGGTGTAGAGGCCGATATTGTTACAACTATCTGCGGTGCCGCCCATACATTTTCCTGCATTACCATCTTGCTCTGTGTAATGTCCGGAATTATTTTAATGATTATAATGTTCCTGTGAGACTGAAAAATGCTTGTGAATGCGTTTTCGGGAATGTTTATAAGATTAAACAGTGGTTCAGACTGAGGAAGAAAAGGGTGTTCAATTGCAAGAACCGATCTGATTGCAGCTCCGGGATCACTCTCCCAGTTGCCCTTATTCACAACAATAACTACTTCTCCGGCCTTGCCGCTGATACTTGGCATAAGCTGAGGTCCTCCTGTGCAGGAACTTATAATTGTCCCCGCTGCTATGGTCAGTAGTAAAATTAAATTTCTCATGATTCTTTTTATTTAAAAAGTCTGTATATATCGTTTCCAAAGGCAAGGAACATAATGGCAAAAAGAAACAGCATCCCTACTAACTGGGCATATTCAAGAAACTTGTCGCTTGGTTTTCTTCTGGTTATTATCTCATAAAGAAGAAATAAAATATGTCCGCCGTCAAGAGCAGGTATAGGAATAAGATTTACTACAGCAAGCATTATTGAGAGCCATGCTGTAATGTTCCAGAAGATCTGCCAGTCCCACGATGACGGGAATATATTGCCAATTGCAATAAAACTTCCAACCGACTTGTACGCCTCTGTTTTTGGAGAGAATATGAGCCCCAGCTCCTTTATGTAGTTTCCTATTGTAGAGAACGTCTTGCCAGCGCCTGCAGGTATGGCATTTAAAACAGAATATCTTATCTCTGTGACCTTAAAAAAGGCCTTGATGTCGCTATTAAGAAGAACCCCGAGTCTGCCAAGGCTGTCAACGAGCAGGGATTTTGTAAGGATCGTGCCATTCCTGCTCAGAGTAACATTAATAGTGTCGTTCTTGTGTGATTGCAGAACCGGCTGGATATCCTGTATTATTGACATCTGCATAGTATCTATGCCTACAACTCTGTCACCCGGCATAAGCCCGGCATTGTAATTAAGAGAGCTGTCAGGTATGCTGAGTATCTCAAACGGAACCCTTAAGCCAAACATCCCCGGTGTATTTAATATGGCAGGTATATATTGCGGATTGATATTTACATTGGTTGTATCTCCATCTCTCACCACCAATGCAGTTTTTGCCTGGTTCCTTGCTATGTCTATCTGTATGTTCTGGAATTTTTCAATGGTTATCCCATCGACGGACAATATCTTGTCTCCGTTCCTGAAGCCTATCTCCTGAGCCAGATCGTTACACTGAACCCCATAAACAGCATCTTTGTTCATCAGATACTCCTCTCCCCATGCAAGAAGTGTTGAAGAGTAAATAAGAATGGCCAGTATAAAGTTGAAGAACACCCCTCCAAACATTACAAAAAATCTCTGCCAGGCCGGTTTGCTCCTGAATTCCCACGGTTTTGGCTCCTCTTTGAGAGCCTCTTTATCCATAGATTCATCAATCATTCCTGAGATTTTGCAGTAACCTCCAAGCGGCAGCCATCCTATACCGTATTCGGTATCACTTCCCTTTGGTTTATACTTGAACAGAGAAAACCACGGGTCGAAGAAAAGATAGAATTTTTCTACTCTTATCTTGAAAAGACGAGCAAAGAAAAAGTGTCCGAATTCATGAACAATTACAAGTATTGACAATGCTATTATAACTTGCAGAATCTTAAGAATTATATCCATTTTAATAATTTAGTTTAATGTTTAATGCCAGTTCCCTGGCCTGAAGGTCGGTTTTATATATGTCCTCAATAGTTGGCTCTGCAACAAACTCTGTTCCAGAGATTACTTCTTCAATTATCTTTGGTATTGCCGCAAATGAAATCTCCCCTGTGAGAAAGGCCTTTACTGCAATTTCGTTGGCAGCATTCATTGCACAAGGGATATTTCCTCCTTTTGCAACAGCCTCATAGGCAATGCGTAAGCAAGGGAACTTATCTGTGTCCGGCTTGAAAAATTCAAGTGAGTGTAACTCTGCAAAATTTAATCTTTTTGTGTCAAGTTCTACTCTGTATGGATATGAAAGCGCGTAAAGTATAGGGAGGCGCATATCGGGGCTGCTTATCTGGGCACTTACTGATCCGTCGGTGAATTGCACCATAGAGTGTACAAACGACTGAGGATGTATAAGGATTTCGATTGCAGAAGGATTGATGTTGAATAGCCAGCATGCCTCTATCATTTCGAATCCTTTGTTCATCATGCTTGCCGAATCTATTGTAACTTTTGCTCCCATGTTCCACTTAGGGTGACTGAGGGCCTGCTCTACGGTTGCCGATGCAATCTCATCATGGTTTTTCCTGAAGAAAGGGCCTCCTGAAGCTGTAAGCAGGATTTTTTCAATAGTAGCTTTCTCACCCTGAAGACACTGGAAAATAGCCGAGTGTTCAGAATCCACAGGAATAATTGCAGCTCCGTGTTCCTTAGCGAGTTTCATGATTATTGAACCTGCAGCTACAAGAGTCTCCTTATTTGCAAGAGCAATCGCCTTTCCGGCTTTGACCGCAGCAATTGTGGGCTCAAGTCCGCTGAAACCTACCATTGCAGTGAGAACCATATCAATATTGTCACCAGATACAATTGAGGAGATCGATTTTATCCCGGTAAATACCTTTATGTCCAGAGGGTCAAGCGCATCAAAAACCTCCTGATACTTGCTTTCATCGGCTATTACTACGGTGTTTACATTGAACTCTTTTGCCTGCTTAATCAGAAGTTCTGCGTTTGATTTTGCAGTAATACAATCAACTTCAAATAATTCTTTATGTTTAGAGATAACATCCAGAGCCTGAGTGCCTATTGAACCCGTTGAACCTAAGATGGCAATTCGTCTCTTCATGGCATACTCTAGAATTTGATATACTTAGACGGATCTATTGCTTTACCTTTGTGCCACAGCTCAAAATGCAGATGGGCCCCTGTACTTAGCTTTCCGGTGTTACCTACCAGTGAAATAGCAGATCCTGCCCTCACAATGTCGCCGGTTTTTTTAAGCAGCTTTGAATTATGTTTGTATATTGATATTAGATCGTTACTATGCTGAATCTGAATAGTGAAACCAGTCTCGTCGGTCCAGTTTGCCATAATTACTGTTCCGTCCAGAACAGCAGATACTACCGAGTTGGAAGGTGCTGCAATATCGAGATACGGATGGTTCGTGGCAAGGTTAAAACCGTCTGAAACGATGCCTTTAACCGGAGGGAAGAAGTGCAAACCTTCAATTTGCTCAATCTGATTTCTTTTTGTACCGAGGTTAAACTGTTCCTGTTTAATGACGTCTTCTCTTAGCATTGAATCTTCTTTTGATCCGGTGGCCCTTAGTTCAACAGTTTTAGATGTGTCTGTTACAGCAGATACATTGCCAAGTGCCAATGGTTTTTGTCCGGTGACAACACGCTGTATGTTGGCAAGCTGAAAATCCCAAAGCTTTACTGCTTGTTCAAGAGAGTCTGCCTTTAGTGCATTCTCCACAATTGCTCTTCTGGTCTGGGAATTCGGGTAACCCGGAATAAACTCTCTAAGTGGAGTAAATGATATAAGTATTGTCACAGAAGATATTATAAATATGACTGCAAGGCAGAGGCTTAAAAGCATCATTAGTCCGTTTGCCCTGAAAACGAAAAGTTCTTCGTGTGATGTGTCGTTAAAGATGGAGAAACGATATTTGCTTCTGAGTCGGTTCCTCTTATCCTTTTTTATTCTTGCCATTATTCTCTTTTATTTGGATCTACTCGTCCTTAATTGTAACATAAACCTCCTCGCTTTGCCAGAGACCGTGTTTGTTGCAGTAAGCCAATGCTGTCAGCCTCATGCTTACTTTTGGGATATATGTAAAATCGGCCTCAATATGTACAGGCAGGTCACCATAGCTGGCTCTCTGCAGCTTTATCTCTCCAACAAGCGTCTCAAGGTTCCAGAGCTGGATATATTCATAATGGTGGTCGGGTGCATTGGGATGCTTTATGGTTTTGCCGATTTTTACAGTAATCCTGAAAGGCTTGTTTCTTATTGCTTCACTTTCACAAATGATTACAGGGCTGTGTTTGTCTGCATAAAGGCGTACTTTGTCGCTACCCTGTGCAAAATCCTTATATGAAAATAGTCTTGGCATAATGAAAATGTAAACCCCAAAAGTACTAAAAAAAAACTAACTTTGCACCATGGACAGAATCATAGGTATTGACTATGGGAGAAAGAGAGTAGGGGTAGCTGTTAGCGATCCTCTGGGTATCTTTGCTTCCGGCCTTGAGACTGTTCATGCGGCAGACATCGTCGAATACCTCAAAAATTATACCCAAAAGGAGAATGTAACGCTTTTCGTTGTGGGTTATCCTATGAATCTAAACAACAAGCCCTCAGAGGCAGCTAAGTTTGTGGATCAGTTTTTAAATCTTCTTAAGAAACATTTTCCTCAGATACCTGTTAAATTAGAAGACGAAAGGTTCACCTCTCAGCTTGCAATGCGTGCAATGATAGATGGCGGGGTTAAAAAAATGGACAGGCGAGACAAGTCGATGGTGGACAAAGTCAGTGCAGCAATAATTTTACAATCATTTTTAGACAGAACAAAGTTTTAATTTTTATGATACTACCAATATTTGTATATGGCGCAGAGATATTGAGGGAGAAAGCGAAGGAGATAGATGTCACACAGGAGGGACTGAAGGATGAGTTGAAGGTTTTGGTTTCCAATATGTGGGAGACTATGACAAAGGCAGATGGAGTAGGGCTGGCGGCACCGCAGGTAGGCCGCCCCATAAGACTGCTTATTGTTGATGGCTCACTGTTGTCGGAGGACTATCCTCAGCTGGCCGATTTTAAAAGAGCAATGATCAATCCTGTTCTTATTGAGGAGAGCAAGGAGGAGATAGAGTTTAACGAGGGGTGTCTCAGCATTCCGGATATTCATTGCGGGGTTATAAGACCCAGGACAATCAGGGTATCTTACTACGATACCGATTTTGTAAAGAGGGAGGAGACTTTCGACGATTTTGCCTGCCGGATGGTGCAGCATGAGATGGACCATCTCGATGGCGTACTTTTCACAGACAAGGCGGCCCCAATAAGAAGAAAGATGATTCAGGGGAAGCTGAACAACATAAAGTCGGGCAAGACAAAAACCTTTTACAAGACAGTAAGATAATATTTATGGGAGCATTTCACGCTTACGACATAAGAGGAATCTACAATAAGGATTTCGATAGAAACACAGTATACAAAGTAGGATTTTTCATTCCGGAATTGCTTGGCTCGGCCAAAGTTCTGGTTGGAAGAGATGCAAGGGAGTCCTCCCCGGAGATTCATGACGCTCTTATAGCTGGTATAACAGATGCAGGGGCAGATGTCTACGATCTGGGACTCTCAACAACGCCCATGGTCTATTTTGCTACAGGCAGATACGGTTTTAAAGCATCGGTCCAGATTACGGCATCGCACAATCCAAGAGAATATAACGGACTCAAGGTATCACGTGAAAATGCTCTGCCTGTGGGTTTCGACAACGGACTTGGCACAATCAAGGAGTGGATAGAAACAAGAGAGTGTAAGGTATCACAAAGAAAAGGAGTCGTACACCTGATGGATATCAGACAGGAGTATATAGATTTCCAGATGAAGTACAAAGGCGATTACACCAACCTCAACATAGGAATAGATGTCTCAAACGGAATGGCGGCACTTCTTATCAAGGATATTATGGGGGAGGGTTCAGACTCTCTTCATTACATCTTTGATGATCTTGACGGTACATTTCCCAATCATGAGGCAAACCCTCTTATCCCTGAAAACGTTGTTGCTCTCAAGCAACTTGTGAAGGAGAAAAAATGCGACATCGGGGTTATATTCGATGGTGATGCAGACAGGGTAATGTTTGTAGACGAAAACAGCCGCTTTATATCTCCTGATCTTATGATTGCCGTGCTCGGACATTATTTTCTTGAGGAGAGAGGCGACAAAGGTGCTGTATTACAGGATATAAGAAGTTCTAAGGCGGTTGGTGAGTATTTGGGGCCAATGGGAGCTGAGATGCATACATGGAAGGTAGGACGAGCCTTTGCTGCTCTAAAACTACGTGAAATTGACGGGATTTTCGGAGGAGAACTTGCCGGACACTACTACTTCCGCGATTTCTTTTACAGCGACTCCGGAATAATGGCATCGCTTATAATCCTGGATGTTGTTTCGAAAATGAAAAAAGAGGGAACATCTCTCTCGGCTCTTATTGCCCGCATTGAGCGATATCAGAATTCAGGGGAGATGAACTTCAAGATAGAGAAAAAGGCAGAGGCAATGGATAAGGTAAGGAACTACTTTACTTCGGTGGAACAGCCGGTTGCATCGTACGATTTTGACGGATACAGGGTGGAATTCAAGGAGTGGTGGTTCAATATCCGGCCCTCAAACACAGAACCATACCTGAGATTTATTGCAGAGGCATCCAGTAAGGAGCTTTTAGATAGCAAGTTAGTCAAGCTCAAAGAGCTGCTGGCAGGTTTTTAGCCCTGTGCTTTCATGGCCAAATGCTGATTATCAACATATTATGAAAAATATTACATTTCTTTATCGTGTTGGCCTTCAATTATTTGCCATAATAGCCTTGGGCTGTATTGGGGCATCTGCTCAGGAAAGAACAGGGTGTTCTGCTAAAGAGGAGACCTTTGAGATGACTGATCTTATTCCGGATAGTCGGGTTATGGTGAACAGCCCTGTAAAGGAGCTGATAAATCCCAATGTGCATACAAAAATCGTATTTTATGCCCTGCCCAATGGCAATACCATAGAACAGACAGCCGGCAAGCTGATGACACCATCGGACGACTGGCATTTTGACATTCAGCATATAGCTGCACAAACCCGCTTTCTGAGGGAAAACGATACAAAGCACAACTACATTGTTGTATATCTGCAGGCTTCGATGAAGGCATGGACATCACATTCAGCAAAATATCATGTGGCGCATTCGCCTTCAGCAACACATCGGATGAGACTGCAACCGCCAGAATAAAACCCAGGCCGGCGTACTTTTTGATCATAACCCTCTCCGGGTTTGGATTGATGCGCTGCCGCTACGACCGATCGTATCCGCACGCTGCGCGTGGGGGGGTGGAGTGCCGCTTACCTTGATGACTGCC
>CAZREC010000036.1:0-5297 GCA_964599025.1 uncultured Muribaculaceae bacterium
GTCCTGCCGCTTTCCCAAAGGTCTTAAAGATTGAATACACTCCTGGAAACATGTCTGTTGTCATGAGTGTCGAACTACTGCCCGAAAAAGCCTATCAGTTTGTTCTCACAGGAAAGGGTTTCAAATCGCCTGAGGGTATCGCCATTAAAAGCTACATAGTAAACTTCGAAACCGGGAAATGACAAAAATCGGGAGGTGATTGCGTGCCACGATTAGTGGTATTTATCTTATATTCAGGCAAGTATTAAATTACACAGATCAATTATATTTAGCTAACATGTTTACTTATAGCAACATACCACTAATTGTGCCACGAGAAAACTTATTAAAATCTATTTTTATTCATGAAAAAAAGAATCGTCCAAATTGGCTTGATAATCCTGTTGGTGATTATATCAGGCAAATCATTCGCTCAGACTCAGAATGAGCAGAAAGCTCCTGTAAAACCGGCTTTGCTGGTTATTGATATTCAGAACGCCTATCTTAACATGATGGATCAGAGGGATAAGGAGGGGGCTATGGTTAATATTAACTACTACATACAACTTTTCCGCAGCCATGGCTTTCCGGTAATAAGGGTCTATCATTACAGCAAACAATATGGACCGGAACAAGGTACTCCGCAATTTGAGTTTCCTTCAACTGTTTTAATTAAACCTGACGATCCTAAGGTAATTAAGACATATCCCGATGGCTTCAACAAAACCGATCTAGATAAAGTCATAAAGGAGAATGGGTGTAATACTCTGTTTCTTTGCGGATTGAGCTCTGTCGGGTGTGTCCTGGCAACTTATATGGGTGCAATGAATCATGATTATAAAGCCTTTCTCATTAAAGATGCTATAATCAGTCATAAAGAGGATTATACTACTCAGATAGAAACTATTTTTGATGCAGTTGGTCCGGAAATAATCACTTTGGTTCTGGAGAATTCAGGTAAATAAAAATATTTATATGGAAAAACTTATCGCTTGTTGCGGTTTGGATTGTGTCACCTGCGACGCCAGGATAGCCACAATTGCTAACGATAACGAACTGCGTATCAAAACTGCAGAAAAATGGAGAGAACTGTTTAACTCTCCGGATATCTCTCCCGAGATGATAAACTGTACCGGATGCCGTGAGCCCGGTGTAAAGTTCGGACATTGCATGGAGTGTGAGATACGGAACTGTGTAAGGGCAAAGGGATTCGGCACATGTGCCGATTGTGAAATTATGGCGACATGTGCCATAGTTGGAAGCATTCATCAGTATGTTCCGGAGGCAATCGAAAACCTGAGGGCATTATAAATGAAAGCTGTTGTATATAACAAGAAAGCGTTACCGGACAAACTGGCTTACTGTGATGTTGCCCGGCCGGTCCCAAACGACAATGAAGTATTGATAAAAATAGTTGCGGTTTCGGCAAATGCGGCTGATTATCGTTCTATGAAAATGGGGATCATTCCTAAGAAACGGATTTTTGGTGCCGATATTGCTGGCATTGTGGAATCAGTCGGAAAAAACATCAGTCAGTACAGACCTGGTGACGAGGTCATTGGTGACCTGGCTTCTTATGGATTTGGTGGTTTTGCCGAATATGCAGTTGCTCCGGAAAAAGCATTGATAATAAAACCTTCTGGTCTGTCGTTTGAAGATGCGTCTGCCCTGCCCATGGCTGCCTTAACGGCTTTACAGGCATTGCGCGACAAGGGAGAGATCAAAAAAGGGCAACACGTCTTAATTGTTGGCAGTGGTGGCGGTGTTGGTACATTTGCAGTGCAGTTGGCGAAGTATTATGGTGCCACTGTTACTGCAGTTTGCAGCACCGCAAATGTTGAACAGACAAGTTCGCTGGGTGCTGATAACGTAATTGATTATACCAAGGAAGATTTTATCAAACGCAATGTCCATTATGACCTTATTGTGGCAATTAACGGCAATCGTCCGCTCTCTGCTTACCGGCGAATTTTAAATGAGAATGGCCGATATGTGATGGTAGGCGGCGGCTTGCCGCAGATTTTCAAATCACTTGTATTTGGTCCTCTAATGTCGTTTGGCTCCAAAAAAATGCTTTCTCTCGCTGCCAAGACTAACCAAAAGGATCTGGAGTTTATTGTTAAACTTGCAGAAGATGGTGTGATAAAACCAGTGATAGACCGGCGTTATTCTTTAGAAAAGACGGCCGATGCGATGCGATATTTATCAGAAGGACACGCCCACGGAAAAGTTGTAGTGACATTGCAGTAGTTTTTAGCAACGCTCATATATATAGATGGTTAGCACAATACTTTTTATCTGATTTCTTTTTTTAATACTTATAACACTAATATATTCTGCAACTTGCTAAAAACTACTGCAAAGTGTTCCGGCCATTTCGACCATCTTTGAGATCTCTGCTACAGCCGCCTCGTTTTCCCCGGAGAAACCGGTCACTTTAAAGCGGATGTTCCCCTTACCGTCTATCACGAACTTGGTAGGGATGCCAGTTACCTTGAAACTCTCGATTACCTTATTGGTTTTTGTATCAGGGTCCTTTAAGTCCATCAGCAATTTAAATGAGTAATTGTTCTCCTTAAGAAAGTCAATTGCACTTTTGGTTGGATTTTCCTCCTTCTCCCATGTGTGGATGAACAAAAACTTGACATTTGGATCATCTTTGTACTTATTCACTGCCATTTGCATTGCCGGGAAGGATTTCTTGCACGGGCCACACCAGGTTGCCCAAAAGTCGAGTATTACAACCTTTCCTTTGTAGTCGGCCAACGATACAACATTACCATCGACATCTTTTAACGAGAACATTGGAGCTGGTTCGTTGATCATGCTTTTCACCAGTGTTTCATGGCGTTCCTTTTCTAAAGCCTCCTTCATTGATGACATATATTGGCTATAACCGGCATCCGAACCGTTCAGCTTCACATACAGTGCTTTCAGTTGCGATATGGCTTCTGTCCCTCCCTGACCCTTGGATACAAGTGCGTCAAGACAACGGAAGGCTTCAAGGTTGCGACCTAATGCCATAAGAATATTTATGTAAGTTTGGTCCTGACGAGGTTTAGGGCTTTTGTTCAGGTACATCCAGGCTTCATCGTATCTCTTTTGTTGATAGAGAATATCAGCATATGAATTACAATAGGAAGAAAAACCTGCGCGCGCAAAACTTACATTTCTATCATTCTGATCTTTACCTTTTAAAAAATTCTCTACATGTGATATGGCTTTTTGAAGTAAAATGCCTGCATTATCAATATCGCCTTTTTGTTTGAGTGTTCCGGCAATAATTGCCATACCTTCGCCTCGCCATACAGGATTCTCCAACAGTTCGGCATATTCCAGTGCCTTTTGCGAGTTGCCGGCCTCTGCCCACGCCCAACCTACTGCTTGTCGGGCATAATCATACACGATATCAGATCCTAGACGTTCAGGTGAGAATTTCTTTATCCATGCATTTAACAGTATCTCCTTTTTCTGGGGATCTTTTTCATCATATATCTTTGAAACCTCTGTATTCCTTATTAAGATTCCGTTGGGGAATTTCTTCTTGATTGCTGTCTGGACAGAATCGGAAGTACTGTTCATTTTTAGTTGAAAGAACAGATTTGCGGCCATAAGCCAACGCTGCTCCTCCTTGCTCTTTAACTGATTATAGAGCTCTTTCTTTAGCTCTGCCTGCACTTTGGCATCGGTTGAGCGGGCCATGGTAGCGTACTTGCGCTGCAGACTGTCTATATTTACTTTTGCTGACTGGCCTTGTGTCAGTGTAACTCCGCCAACAAGCAGTAGTGTTAAAATTAATCTTTTCATTGTAACAATATTTGATTTTATTTTGAGAATATCTTTGATAGTTCCTTGTCCAAAGCATCACCATATAGGTTTCTGGCTATAAACTTTCCATCCGGGCCTATAAGAAAATTAGTAGGAATAGATTTCACACAATACCCGTTTGCTACTTCGCCGTCAAAACCGTTCAGATCACACACATGTGTCCACATTCCTATCTGATCTTTATGGATTGCATTCAGCCATGCCTGCCTGGCCTCTGGTTTATCCAACGACACGCTCAAGACAGTGAAATTCTTATCTTTATATTTGTTGAACTGTTTAACTACATTGGGATTTTCTTTACGACACGGAGCACACCAGCTAGCCCAGAAATCAAGAAACACATACTTTCCCTTGAAATCTGAAAGTGAGACCTGACGACCGGAAGTATCTCTTAAAGTGAAATCTATAAATGGCTTACCAGGTCCTGTTGCCTTAGATACCATTAATTCATCCTTAAGCTTCATAAGTGATGGAAGGTTCTGCAGCGAAATCGGTAGTTTTATAAATAATCTCTCAATGTCCTCGGGTTGCATTTTTTTTCTAGGTGTCCAGACAGGTTGTGCTGCATAAGCTAGTAAAGCGTACGCCGTAACGGCTGAATTGGGTTTCTTATTAATCCATGTCCTGTACACATGCTCATCCCTTAAGGCAAATATGGAATCAGATGTAGCAGTCCTTATTTTTTGCTTTTCTGTGTCTGTAATTCCATCAGGCAGCTTTAAATTTTGTTGGGTCTTGTTATGGTTTTCGATGTATTCGCTTTCCATTGCAGAAATCTCCTGGTAATCTGTACTCGCTACTGCTGCTGTACCTGAAAATACTCCATTTTTCAAGGAGCCGTCAGCTTTGAATTTACCCTCTCCCGGGACAATAAATAGGGCATAAAAATCCAATCCGTCACCTTGCCTGGCATCAACTGAATTTCTTTCAGGGGCAAAACTAATAATTGCTATTATTGGCTCACTGAGTTCTTTCTCAAACGAGAAAACACCATTAGATACTTTGCAGCTATCAAACTGAAATCCGCCACCTATCTTACGATAGGTGACGTTTAGTTTCCTCTCTCCCTTGGAGATGGAGCTGACATCTCCTGTTATTTTTGCTTTACCTATATATGGCGACGTTTGTGCAATGCCAGAAATATAGCTTGCTAAAACTAAAACGCTTGATAAAAAAAACTTCATGCTATTCATCTTTTGTAATATTTATTTTAGTGACTATTTGACTATGATTTTCTCATTTGGTTTAATTGAATCAATTAAATATCAATATGTTATCGAGAGAAATAAAGGGTACAGTCTTACCTGCACCCTTTTTCCGGATAGCTAACCTTTTACTTAACCTAAAAAATCAATTCAATATAATTTTAGAAATTAAAATTTCTATCCCACGGAGTTGCATTTTCTTCCAAACCCCATTGTGGATTATATCGTATTACATCATTTGCAATAGGCATAACAAAATAATCCGAATCAACATTCTTTGTAAAA
>CAZREC010000036.1:5307-24038 GCA_964599025.1 uncultured Muribaculaceae bacterium
GCGTATATATTCTTAATGACTCATTAGCTTGTGACAAGAAAAAAAATTGGAAATCAACTTATTTTGGAAACGTTTTACAACGTAGGGAAAGGGTTATCGCGCTCTTACTCAAAGGCTTGCCGGTATCATTAGTGTACCTCTTAAGATCTGCAAATCTCTTATGAGAACAAACCGGAATTTCTCTCCTGCGCTCATTGGCTATCTCCAGCATAATGTTGTCAGCACCAGAAATATTCAAAGCAGGTGTTCCGGTTTTGTGACGGAATTTTCTTAAGTAGTTCAAGTCTGCCAAAGCCTCTGCTGTTTTCCCTGTTCTTGCGTACCCCTCTGCCCTCATTAGTAAAACTTCCGGGTATGTAAATCCAGATGTGTATGCAACTTTTGATTGGAAATTTTGTATTCTTCTTCCGTCGTTATATGCGACCCCGCCGAGTGTGCCCTTATATCCGTCATATTCAAAGAAGAAATATTCTCTTCTTAAATCTGTTGCGGCATTGAACAAACCTATTAATTCCTGGGACGGATAACATAGTCCGGTTATTCCAATATATTTATAAAGGCATATCTCACTCATTTTTGCATCACTTAATGCTATTGTTCCCTGCGAGGTATTAATTGAACTTCTGTAACGGGCATCGGGTTCAGTAGCGACTTTGGAATCTGCCCACGAGAATTTATTCATATCGTAAAAAAGATTATCCATTCCACCCTTTTGTTCTGCAGCCAGCACCAAGGCTTTATTTGCATAATACGCAACACTGTCATATTTTGCAGTAAAAAGATGGTAATAAGCTAAAAACGAGTAGGTTTGAATCTTTCCAAACCTTGCCACACCTGTGACAACATCAGGAACGTTTTTTAAAACTGAATGTATATCCTTTGAGACATTTGCATACACATCATTCAAGGTAGAGAGATCTTCCATTGGAGCAAGTACCTGGCTAGTTTTTCTGTATGGAAGCACTTTTGCAGAATTGGTTCCATTAGGTTTATATACCGGCCCATAAAGTAACGAGGCAGTAAAATAGCTCCATGCTCTGCCTATAGTTGCTTGTGCAATAGTAACGTTAGCCTCTTCTGTAGTTTCCGGCGTTTTAACTTCATTGACACCGTCAATGCAACAATTGTATGTTTGTGCAACAGTATAAAAAGCCCCCCAGATATTATCCTTATTTATAGGATTGCTATATGGAGTATTAAATATGTATGCTTTGTGACCCGGAATATAAGAGTCGTTTGTGTTATAAGTATTGTGATTATCGGACACTTCAATTTCGTCTGTCAACATTATGTAATTACCGGAATTTTTAAATCCACTTCCAAGTACTCCGGTACCATTCATTAAGTTGTCATACGAGACAATATCACCTTTTTGTACAATTAATTTACCGGCAGGTTTTACATCCAGGAATTTGGAGCAAGAAGCAGTTAAAAATGCCGATAATATAATGAGTGTTAATATTTTTGTTTTCATTTTTTTATATTTTAATCGGATTTTTTATAAATTGATCTGAACACCAAAGTAAAACTCCGGTCTGAGTTGTAATGATGTATAGCCTTGATTAATCATTCCACCTGATCCTCCGGATTTATCATATTCAGCAGTTTCAGGATCAATATCTATACCCTTTGCAGCAATATAGAACAGATTTCTTGTTTGGAAGTAGATTTTAAAGTTTGTCAGACCTATACTTTTTACAATGTTTGAAGGCAAATTGTAACCTAAGCTTAAATCTCTGAGTTTTACATAACTTGCATTTCCAATAAACACATCGGCAAAAGGATAATAGAATGATTCCCAACCATTGGTATTTAGAACAGGATAAATTGTAGTTTCCTCATCACCTGCTTTTCTCCATCTTTCACTTACGTGACGGTTATTGTAGTTAGAGCCGACAAAGGCATCTTTTCTAAATTTGTGACCAAATTTACCCACAAACATAAATGATCCTTCGAAATTTTTATATCTGAAACTGTTTGTCCAACTTATTTCGCTTACAGGTTTGGCGTGACCTTGATAAATGCAGTCTGCGCCGGCTAACTTATCGTTGGTTACAAGTTCATTTTTACTGTTTAAATACTGTACATTCCCTTGATTATTTAATTTTCCGAAACGTAAGCCCCAGAAACCATCCATTGGATAACCTTCAACCATCTGAGTTAAGTAAGTATAGCTTGAAGGATAATTTCTGGTAACTTTATAGTAATCAACATTACTGTTATTGTAGCTCGCAACTAACTGTGAATTCCACTTAAAATCTGCGTCTTTGATAACATCTCCGGAAACAGTCAGTTCTAAACCTTGATTGGTTACTCCTCCTACATTCTGAGGAAGAGTCGACGCACCTCTGGAATAGTCAATTTGCTCACTTACAATCAGATCAACACTTTTCTTGTTATAGTAATCAATAGCAACATTTAATCTGTTGTTAAACATGGCAAAATCGACTCCGGCATCAAAAATATTTGTTTTTTCCCACCTTAGCTGATCGTTAGGATAGGAATTAACTGTGTAAGCAATGCCGCTTGTCTCAGTACTGTAACTTCCAACCGCAAGTACTAAATATGGAGTATAATTTAGTGAAATATTGCCATTTACACCATACGATGCTCTGACGTTGAATCTATTGAAAATGTTTTTAAGACCTGAGAAATACTCCTCCTCGGCCATCTTGTAAGTAGCACCTACAGACCAGGTTGGCTTGTATCTGTATTTGGGATCTGTCCCAAAGAAGTTTGTTAAATCAAGACGAGCTGAGCCTGTAATGATATATTTATTATTGTACTCGTATGAGGCATTACCATACCATGAAGAAAAGCGATTATCGCGGACTCCATAGTTGTTACCATAAGAAATTGAACCAATATTTGCAGGAGCAATGCCGAAAAGCATGCTTCCTTTCATGTTGTTTGTATTCTTATTATAGTCATTTACAGAGAAACTATTGTTATAAGTAGCAGAAACCGGATCATAGCCTAAACGGGTTGGAAGATAGGTGTATTCATAGGTATCTTTACTTATTTCGGTACCAAGAATAGCACTGACTCTGTGTTTGTCTCCATTAAAATTCTGTTTGTAATTCAACTGACCTCTAAGTACCCATGACATGATCTCACCATCTGACTGGTCAATTTTACCACCATCGGGGATGTAGTGAGTGGTGAAGTTTTTTGCATCTGTACCGTCATTGTAAGCTGTTCGCATTACATATGAATCGGCATAATAAATTGTTTGCGATTTTGAAGTTCCTTTAACCCATGAACCACCAATACTTCCTGAAAGGAAATTGCAGAATGTCACATTGATATCTCCTCCCAAACGAGCCTGCAGATTATTGTTAATTGTCTTGGCCCTGTCCAGATCGGTCTCAGGATGATATGTAACATCTTTCATTCCGGCAAAAGTCGCATAAGTTGACATTCTTCTTTGTCCTACCGGCGACCAGGCAACAGGATTTCCTGAATTGTCATACAGATTTGTATAAGGAAGAACCCTTGAAGAGGAGCCATATGAGGTAAATGATGAATACTGTTCAGCAGTTACATTCGACACTGAATAATTCACATTAGCAAAAGCTCTTACTGATATCCATTTCTCTGGTTTCCAGGTATTGCTTATATCGAAAATAAAACGGGAATTGTTGTTGTTTTGCAAATTGTCATATTCTTTGTTGTAACGCAATGCAGTATTCAACAGGTTTGTTTCGGTGCTGCTGGAGAGTGAAATGCTATGTTGTTGTGATTGTTTAGGCTTAATCAGATATTTTTCAATCTCGGCAAGAGAATTATTTTGCCTGAGTTGTGCTATCTGAGCATCTGCCTCACTTGCTGAGATTAAACCTTTACTTTTTGCCATAAGAAGGTAGGCATAATCGGAAATTCTTGAATATGAATTATATGAAGAGTAGGGCGAATTTGGGTTTTGATTATAAATATCCAATTCGGCATCCATATAATCTTCTGTAGTTGCAAGATTCAATTTACTTAGATCGGGCTTCATTGTTATCTGATATATCCCTTTATAACTTAAATTAAAGGTTCCTTTTTTTGCCGATTTAGTGGTGATTACAATTACACCATTAGATGCTCTTGCTCCGTAGATGGAGGCAGCAACTGCATCTTTCAATACAGTTATATTCTCAATGTTATCGGGGTTAACACTCTCTATGCCAACTCCATTACCTATAAGAGGATAACCATCAACTACAATAAGCGGAGTTTTAACACCATTAATTGTAGAGACACCACGAATCTCCAACTCACCCTCTTTTGTAAGAACTACTCCGGCTGTCTGTCCCTCAATAATGGATTTAAGAGAGGGTTGAAGTTTGTTCTCCAGTTGTTGTGCTGTAACAATTGAATAAGACCCTGTAGTGCGCTCCTTAGAGAGAGTCTGATAACCAGTTATCACTACATCTTTCAATAAGATGTTATCTATTCTCATTGGAACATTAACAACAACGCTCTTCCCCACAGTTGCATAGAATGTCTCCATCCCTATGAATGAGAATGCCAGCTTATCGCCCTCTTTTGCCTCAATTGTGTAATTACCATCAAGATCGGAAACAGAAATGACGTTACTGTTTTGGTTTCTTACAGCAACTCCAACAAGTGGCCCTCCTGTTTCATCGGTAATTTTACCTGAACGTTTTAATCGTTCAGTTTCACTGGTCTTGCTTTTTAGTGTAAGCATAACCAGCTTGTCAGAAATTTGATAAGCGATGTCGCTATCCTTAAACATTTTGTTAAGTACCTCTTTCAATGACCCATTCTGGACATTGATTGAGATTAATTGATTTGCATCTACAATTGTTGTGTTGTAGATGAATTTGTAGTCTGTATGTTTTTGAATCTCTTTTAAAACAACTTTTAACGGCTGTCTATTCATATTCAATGAAATAGTCTGTGCCGATAAAGTATTAAAAGAAACCAATAAACATAAAATCAGAAAGATAGATAGTTTTTTCATGTTCTTTCTCCGTTAAGTTTTTGTTAGATGTTTTTTGATTACAACTTTATTACAACAAAAACATCTGACCACCCTTTTTTAAGAGTGACTTTTTTAAATATAAGATATTCTATTGAATATTTTAACAGATTTAATAGAGCTTTACATCTTTTCCCTTGATAGAATAGGAAATATTAGATGTAACTTTTACGGCATCAAGTATTTGAGTGATTGATTCCTCTTTAAATTCGGCGGTATATCTAAACTTCAAGATATTTGGATTTGCGATGGAAATAGTAACCCCAAACCACCTTTCTACCTTCTTAATCACCTCATCCATTGGCGTATCCTCGAAAATCAAAGATCCATCCTTCCATGCTGTCGCCGTTAAAATTTCCTCGGGCTGCTTATTCTTTATTATCTGATTTTTTGTCAGAGATTTGTCAGTGATAACAATTTCCTCATTCTGAGAAACATCAATTCTTGACCTGTCAGTATCCATCTCCAGCACCAGTGAACCTGTCAACATAGATAACTTAAATGCTGGGTCATTCTTATAGCATGAAAGGTTGAATGAGGTACCGGTAACCTTAATGGTGATGTCTTTTGGTGTCTTTATGTAAAATGGCCACTCCTTATTGGAAACTATTTCAAAATACCCCTCACCGGACAGTATGGCAACCCTCGATGAGTCTGAGAACTGCGTTGGAAATTCCAACTGACTGCCACTATTGAGCCACACCTTTGAACCGTCAGGAAATTCAATGAAACCCTTTGTGCCGTTGTGTACGTAGTACCTGGACATGGACTCATGCTGCTCTCTTACTATTTGCGAAAAACTTATCTCCGGTTTTTCTTTTTCAAATAGCGCAGGAAGGTCATTATAAAGGGAATAAATGCATAATGGAATAAATAGTATGGCTGCTGCTCTTGTCAAATATGTTAGGAATTTAGTCTTGTTGCCTTTTGATGTTTTTTTCTTGAACTGCTCGTAAAAAACGACACCCTCCGGAGAATCAGGGAGGTGTTCCATAGTATATTCATTCTTCACTTCTGCATATAGATCTGCCAAGGCACTATCTTCTACCACTTTATCGAAAAATATCTTTCTTTCGCTTTCCGGGAGCTTGTGCTCTATAACCTTCCTGATATATTCCTTATCTATTGTCATAATCTTCTATAATAAATACAACTATTTTGCAATACTCCCTCAAAAAAAGAGCATCAAATAATCCTTTAAGTTCTCTTTAAAATATTTCAAAGCGGTTTTTATACGATATTCAACCTTTTTAACTGACATCCCTTTTAACTCGGCAATCTCTGTGTAGGAGAGTCCGTATTCCCGGTTGAGAATAAATGTCTCCTTGGCGTTTTCAGGGAGGTTCTTATAAACAGTTGAGATTAGTTTCTTGAGTGTCAATTCGTCGAATTGATTATCTATTATATTCTTACTCAATGCAATCGCATTGGCGGTTAGTTCGCTTGAATATGTGTTGTGTAATTTGTATGAATTTGATTTCAAAACATTCAAGGCTTTATTCTTGGCAATAGTAAATAAATACCTCCTCAAATGAGCAGATGACTCAATCTTCTCATGATTTTCCCACAAACTAATAAATGATTCTTGAGCAATATCTGTGGCAATACCTGAGTCATTTACATACTGTTTTGCAAAATAGACGATATTGCCAAACTCCGCTTTGAAATAGACTTCAAAAGCGTTCTCGTTTCCGTTTTTTATCAGTTCGGCAAGGTCTTTCATAATTTGCAAAGTAAAACAAATTTAATCAAAACAATGAACCGAATAAAATATGGTTCAAAGTCTCGCACATTTTTTGTAGTAAAAAGCTAGCTATTTGCGCTTTGAGGTTCATCTATAATCTAATTATATGAAATCATTCATCCTTCTTTTGTTGTGCGTTTGTAGCAGCGTCGTTGTCTGGGGTCAGGATGATACTGTCTACTATGCAAAAATCACGAACACCCGAACCTATATGAATATAGACCGGGTAACTGTCACGGAATACTGGTTCTCGAAAAACAAGATTTGTACCTTGAGTAATCCTGTTAAAAGAATTATCAGGTGGGACCTGGGTCTCATACACAGTATCAATTTAGCCTCGGGCACAATAAAAACTGACTCCATTAAAAAGGCAATGTCCGTTATTGAAAAACCTTTGGATTTCAAACATTTGGGACAGGATTATACTCCTGTATTCGAATGGAACAAACCTGTGCGACTTGCCAGAGACACTGTTGGCAATAAGCTCTGCGACCATTTTATCTGTGATGGTGATGCAGATTTTGACCGGATATCTCTTGAGTATTTTGTCGCAAAAACTGACGATGCATATATGGCCGGTCTGTTCAACAAGAATATATTTTCCCTCGAAGATAACAACAGGAAAGAACCACTTTCTAAAATGGTAATAGGTAAAAAAAACTTGGTTCCGCTAAGGATAATTGAGACTGTAGAAAATGCTATTGCTCCCGTTATCCGAAACGTTATTAATGTAGATAAGCTGGAGAAGATGAAAAATTCAACCGGCTTGTTTGATATCCCCGAAAATCTTAAGACAATCAAATAGCAGAGGAGAAACAACAATGAAAACATTAAGACTATATATAATATTGCTGATAGTTCTTTCCTCTGTAAAAACAGTCAGCGCACAGACCAAAAGTGATTATCAATTGCCGGAAGCTGTTAAGGTAGAGTTGAACAGACTGGCTGAGACATACAATATTCTGGACCAATTCTCAAATGAGGTATGGAATGGATGGAATGATTATAAGAATTTTCCCTTTCAGATGTCTTTTCAGAATGGTCTGAGGGTTTTAGTTGGCCATCCTGTTCCGCCAAAGGTATATGTGCCTTACCCCCATCTAAAGGTCAATGGCATGTCCATACATATCGACACAACAAAACTGAACAACTTTGAGTTAAAGCAGCCCCTGTCGTGCGGAGGTGGAATATTGACATTGGGGTCATTCAATAATAAACCTGTGAGCATAGTGGATCTTATGTTTTCTCCTGCAAGGGACTCTTCATATAAAAGCGAGAATACAATACTAGTCTATATCCACGAACTGATGCATTGTTATCAGCCAAAGATAAATCAAAGACAGTCGGGGAACCTCAGAATAAACCCAGACCTGAATATTGCATTATATTGCGAAATCGAGGGTCAGGCTTTGCTTTGGGCATACGAAAAAAGTTCGTTGGAAGAGTCTCTTCCGTTTCTCAGGGATTTTGTTGTAGCCCGGAAACTCAGGACAAAAGATCTTAGTATGTCGGAACAGACATCTCAGGCTAATGACGAATTCAGCGAGGGAGAAGCTGTATATTCAGAAGTAACAATTTTAAACAGTGTTAAAAAGGGATTCAAGAGTATCTTGACTACCGGTGACGACCCCTACTACAACCATTTCTCACAACCTGAGACATATCTGAAACGTTACCCTGACTATATAAAAGGCATTAAAGGCAATACGCTTGATATTTACAGCAAAAACTACTGGTACGGCTGTTTTGAGTCGATTCTGCTACAGAGGTATTTTCCCGGTTGGCAAAAGGAGGTCGAGAAAGGTGCATGGCTCAATCAGATAATTGGCAAAAGGATAAATCTGACAGAAGAGGACAGTCTGCTCTCTGTTAAACGGTTCCAAGATCTTTACAATATTGACAGTCTCAGCAAAAAACATCAGAAAGTTATTTCCGGCAGGGACGAATTATACAAAGTGTTTCAGGAGAGAAAAGGTTATACGTACATTATAGACACAAAGCCTGTTAAGCAGTTTATAAATCCAACAGACAAAAATTACAAGCTTGGCCTGATATATATGTATCCTGACGGAATAAAGGAGTTGAAGTTCAACGATGTCTCAGTTTCATTCAAACCTGTGCCAACTGAGGTTAACCAACTATACTATGTAAAAGTAATAGATACAGAATCGGGAAGGCATAAAAAACCATACACAATAGAGTATGAGTCAAAAGATAAAGAGGGTTTCTTTTACAAGGTCACTATCACAACACCGCTTTTCGTCTTAAAGGCTCCTAAAGTATCGATCCGAAAAAGCAGCAACAGGGTTAAATTTGTGATACTCTCCCGGACTTAACTCACTGCGGATGCTTTCCAAAATCGATCATCCCTTTGAAACGGCGATCGATGTCGCTCTTCAGGGCTTGATTCTTACCTGTACCGGCTTTGGTTGTATAGAACGAACCATAGGCAATATGATACAGCGCCTGTCCCAGTCTGGTTTCGTTTATATCGCCCCACTGATAGCCAACCAGATCAGAAACATTTATTGACGGTGTCATCCCGGTATAGTATGCTCCTTCGTCATTAGCATTCACTGTTTCAAAAGATACGGCATACATATCATAACCCTCTTTAGTAGTGGTTTGATCCTCCTCGTATCCTATTGGGGTTGCCCAGAAACCACATGGTTTTCCATATGTGGTGTTTCCAATAAGGAATAGCTTTCCGGGATAGTATGGCTTTAGGTTATTTATTAACAACTCCGATGCCGACGCTGTGCCACCTCCAACAATGAAGTAAAGTTCAAGTGGTTCCAGAGTGTTAGACTTTGTGAATTTTGCAACCAAATTGGCCGGGTTTTCCAGAGCTGTCAGGGATTTATTAAGCTTATACCGAAACATAACCTTTCCCGTGGCCGCAGCAGGTGCCAGCATGTTACTGAGTGTCATGCAGGTGCCTACAGAACCACCTCCATTGTATCTGAGGTCTACAATCACATACTTTACATTGGCACTTTCAAATTTGGAAATTGCTTGGGAGAGTTCAGCTTCTGAGCTTGCCCCTAAAAACTGGTTAAAAACAATGTAGCCTGCTTTTTTGTTGCCAACTGTATATATGGAGTCCAAAATCACACTTTTAATATCATATGATGTAACAGACATCTGTGCTTCCAGCAGAGAACCATCGTTCTTTTTAAATGTGAATCTGACAGATTCCGAATAGAATAGTGCATTCACTACATTTGTATATCCTGCAGATTCAGGAACCAGATAGCCATCGGTGCTCACTTCCGGGTGTACCGCACTGTTTCCGTTTACTGCAGTTATCTCGTATGAACGTTTTACTCCTGCATTACCTGCCGGTGAGCCTTTGTATACATAGGTCACATACCACGATACTTTACCGCTCTCATTATATGCAGCAGTTATCATAAATCCATAGTCGCCACTGGCCTTTCCTTCGGTAATTTCTCCGCTGAGCCCTCCTATTTTATCCAGAAAACTGTAATGATCTATTGACTCTCCTGTGTTTGGGTTAATTTTTATTGAGATAAGATATTCAAGTGCGTTCTCCGCAGTTGTATACTTAGCAGGATCGAATGTTTTGGGGAGCGTGTCGTTCCAGAAGTATATCTCTTTCATATTATCATAGATGGCCTTGGACCATTTCTGCTCTTTTGTCAGCTCTGCCGGCTTCACAACCGGTTCCTCTGCCTTCTTACAGGAGGTTAATGTACTTGTTGATATGCCAATGAATCCTATAAAAGCGAAGATTGACAGTAGGTTTAAGATAAAAGTTTTTTTCATGTATAAGGATTGGGAAGAGATAGTGTTATAATTCTACTACAAATATACACAAAGTAAAATAAAGAATATTCGCTATCTGATAGTTTATCTGTTTTCAATCCATTTTAAAATACTCTCCATTCCCTTGACTACCGTTGATTTTCCGTGTGATCCATCTGGAATCGTCTTGTATGTCTTGTTTGGATTTTTCCACGAAGAAAAAATTTCGTCACAACCGGCTTTTTCTACAATCATATCATTTTCACCATATAACAGCAATAATGGATAATCTGCCTGCCGTGCATTTTTAACCATTGAATCCATTACTTTTTTTGATTCGGACATATAATGCATACTGAAATATTTTACCAGCAATGGATCGCTGTTCCTTTTCTCCGACTCTTTTCTGTCTGTTTCATTTTCTATTGCTGACGGATCTCCGGCCATGTTCACTATCGGGACATGTGGAGCAAAAATATAGTAGACGATATATTTGAGATAATCACCGAAACCCGGGGACATTCCTTTGGCCTGCTTAAGCTTATATGGGGGATTAACCAGAATAATACCATCTGTTTTCTGCAATTGGTTCCCTACCATAAGGGCAATTGCACATGACATACTGTGCCCGTACAAAATTTCCTTTCGCGTGGTATCAAGGTAGTATTTATCGCTTTTGATGATTTCTGCATAGTCGGCAACAAATTCCGACAAATTCCTGCCGTCTCCTCTTTTCCCTTCTGAATATCCTGTACCCCGGGGATGTATCACAACTACACGATTCTCGTTATTGCTTAATTTCTCAATTATATCCTGTTCAGCATTATGATTTATGCCCGTTATTCCGGAAACTATATAGATTGTGCTCTTGAATTTGCTTTTGGGGAGATACTCGTAAATAAAAATCTTAATACCGTCCCTTGCAGTAAAAAAGGATCCTTCCTCGTTATCTTGAGGCATTGGGCAATCTAAGTTTTTCATTCCGCTGCATGATATTAACATAAGCGACAATAATATGCCTTTTATCATATTAAATATTAAATAGTTATGTATTTAAATATGAATCGTGAATTTTTGATATTAACGAATTTAGTTTTTCTATTGCCCTGTTGTAATTACCAATTAAATCAAAAGCAAGAGTTATTCCATCATAACATTTTTTGGATAGATGTTCTGAAGTATCGAATATTGAGTTCAGCCCATCCGAGATCTTTTGTTCAAAAGGCCAGTCGAGGTAATTCAGATCATGATTATGCCCCTCAAATACAAAACACTTTAGGTTTGTCTTATTTGCCTGCCTGAATCTGGATTGGATATCATACACTCCTTCAACGGGAACATTACCATCATCTGTACCATGAAATATATAAATAGGGATATCAATCCTTAACAATCTTGTTTTGTTAGCCTCAAGCTGAAAATGTTGTTTTAACCATCCGCTGGTTACTCTGAAATAATTTTTCCAAATCCACGAATTATTATCCGAATCAATCATTTTTAACAAATAATCGAAGTATGGAGTGGTTTTGACAGCAAAGTCCCTGAAATCTAGAATACTGTCCTTTGCAATATCGAGTGATTCAAAGGAGGCATTTCTTAACAACCTGGTTCTTCCTATGACAGCTATGGAGTCTGCCGATTCGTATTCACTCTTGCTAAACAGATTGTCTCTGTTAACATCAAAGTATTTTCTAAGGTTAATCATCGATGCTTTTCCTGAGTATTGCCATTTTATTATATCAAACAGGTTGTCGTTGGCATAACCAAATAGCAACAGGGCATCAACTTTTTCAACTTTTCTGTCGGCAACCATAGAAGCTATAATTGTTCCCTCGCTTGCCCCCAGTAAGGCTATTTTTGTGTTTATGAATCTTTTGTCATGTTTGAGTTGTGAGATTATTGCCTCAATATCTTCAGCTTCGGTTAACGGCAGATATTTTGCATATTTTGTCGAATCAATTTTATCAAAATAAGGTGGGGTTTCTCCTATCTCAACTCCTCGCCTGTTATATGTAAAAAATCCAACTCCTCTTTTGTTAAATTCTTCTGCGAACAGGTCATAGTAGTTGAATTCAACGTTCCCTATTTTTCTCTTATTAAGGTAGGTATTAGGGCCTGTGCCATGAACGAAAACAACCAACATTTGCACACTATCTTTATTCGATGGAAGATTAAGTCGTCCGGAGATAGTCTCTCCGTCCGACAGCCGGACCTTAATAATTTCTTCGCCAAAGACACAGGTATTGAAAAACAGACAAATCAATAATATTATTTTCTTTTTCATTTAGAATTTGTTTCTTATATAGTATTACTTATTTCTGTTTTATTACAAAAAACTTAGTTTATTCTATATCTTCACTTATTCTTGAACTCCTTTATTCCCCAAGGTATGTAAGCGATACACATAAGGGCAGATCCTACAGAGCTTATTAACTCAATATCCGGGTTAAGCAAAAGTAACAGCCCTGCAATAATTAATATACCCTGCCATTTTTGAATTATCTTTTCCTTTATTAAACCTATCGTTTGTAAAATTCCACCAATAACCAAAGCAAACAGTAGCCATACAATAAAGAGAAGCCCTTCTTTTGATACAATTACCTGTAAGAATGGCATAAAAACAGCAAATTGGTCTTCTGGAAGTGTGTCAAATGCCGACATTGTCAAGCACAAGGCTCCTTTATCGACAGCTAAAATAAATGCACCGAATATACCTATAACACCTCCCCAGAACCCTAATGCCTTTCCTTTTGCTTGTAACAAATTCATTACGCCAATAAAATAGATAATAATTACAGGAACAGCAAAGGTAACTATCAGATGGCCTAAGTGATACATAGTATTATTGTGAAACCTGGCAACCAGTTGTTCTACTGTTTGAAGCGGCTCCATTGCCAATAAATTCGGGTGAGTCACAAAGCCGATAAATAGCATCAAAGGATACAAAATCAGCGATAATGCAAAGCCTCTTTTTTTTATAGTCTCTATTTTCATGTCAGTTGGTTTTATTAATTCAATTTCCCTTTTTCAAAACAAAAATCACAGACCTTACTTCCGAGAGCCAGTGTACCTGTACGCTTAAACTCAATTACAGGAGATAATGGATCATAAGCAATATGGTCAGATTCACAGAAAGCAGGGCAAAGCTCCAGGGCATTTCGTCTTTTAAGTTCTTCACAATAGAGACAGGAGTTCATATCAAATGAAATTCTTTTATTGCTGCATTCCCTCCATACAATGTTCCACCCCTCTTTAGGAAAGCCGTACTTCATTATGGGTTTGATAAATAGCTTCAGTATTCCATAGGCGAAAGGCAAGTTTTTGAATTCCCTCATAGATTTCCCTGAACGCTCAGAAATTTTATGAAGCTCTTTGCTGACAAAGTCAAAAGCTTCATTCTGATTAATTCCAGATTCCATAAGAGCTTTGTAGTATGCATACCCCGGCAGGATAAAATCAGTCAGATGTTTGCGTATAGCTTTATTCCCTCTGTCTTCCATGTTGATAAGTTCGGCATGTAAAATAGAAGATGCATTTTCAAAAATCAGTGTAGCCATTTCGCTGCCATATGCCGATTCCAGTGATTGCTCCAGATTCATTAAGAATGTTTTAGGTGCCATAAATTAATTTGCTGATTTGTGTAGTTCTTTCATCTTTACATAACTCCAGGCTTACATTCCACAGACGATCCTGCATCTCCCGGTTTAAAACATCCTTATCTTCCTTGATTTCGATAAACTCACTCTTCTTCCATGTGACAAATTTCCCGGATCTCTTCAGGCTCTCTTCCATTTTTTCAATGAACAAAGGAGCCATTATCATTCCGCATTTCTCTATTGAAATAAAAGTCCCGAAAAACTTCATAATTGTTGCCATTAATTTCATAGAAGCCGGTATTATGTTAACCTGATTGCTCCATACTGTCTGTGATATTTCAAAACCAACAAAGGATACTTTTGAACCTTTCACTCTCTTGTATAGATCATGTAACTTAATAAGAAACATTCTCTTAGCGACCATGGCCTGATGAATGCCTTTTTCAAACCCCCAGTTCTTCTTCATCTGCATGTCGTCCCAAAATATTTTACCACTCCGGGTTACATTGAATATTACTCTGCCCCCATTCTCGGAGTTTTCCAGTAAGTTCAGTAAATTTAAAGTCAGCATAAACTGAGACAGATAATTTACCTGAAAATGAGAATCCATTCCATCTTCTGTCTCTACCCGTCCAGAAGCATAACCTAAACCGGCATTTATGAACATGCAATCAAGATACTTGTGTTTACTCTGAATTTCATCAATTGCTTTTCTGACATCGGCAAGTTTAGCCAGATCACATAGAATAATTGATGTTTTTTTATTCATGGTGGAGTTTTCGATTTCTCTGACTGTAGCCTCACCTAGTTCTTTGGATCTGCAGAGTATGATAACCTCATGAATTTGGTTATCCATTCCAGCCAGAATTTTGGCCACTCCTTTTCCCATTCCGTTTGTACCACCGGTAATTAATATTTTCATTTGCTGTTTTTAAAATAATTTGCGATTATTTTTATTGTATATCTGATATCTCTCTCAGATGTGTCTTTACCTAAACTTATCCTAAGAGTCTCTTGTGCTGATTTATCTGATAATCCGATTGCCTTTAAAACATGCGAAGGTTTGTTTAATTGGCTGCTGCATGCCGATCCTGAGGAGACTGCAATTCCGTAATAATCTAACATCATCATAAGTTCTTTGCTATTGACACCGGGGAAGGTTACACTGACTGTATTTGGCAGACAATCATTCGTTGGTGAATTGATGATTATATCAGGGTTGATGACTTTCAGCTGTTTTACAAACAGTTCTTTTAGTAATCTTGTTTTTTCTGAATAAGATATCAGTTTTTTAACATCGCTGCATGCCATACCAAATCCTGCAATATTATGAACTGATTCCGTTCCGGCACGCATTCCCTCTTCCTGATGTCCCCCATGGATGAATGGCTCCAGAGGAGCGCTGATTCTTGCGTATAAGGCTCCAACGCCCTTTGGACCATAAAGTTTATGAGCAGAAAATGTGGCATAATCAACTCCCAATTCCTTCACGTTAACAGGTATCTTGCCAAATGCCTGGACACAATCGGACAATACAAGGACATTTTTTGATTTTGCCAGAGCAGAAACCTCTTTGATATTCTGTATTGTTCCTATCTCATTATTTGCATATATGCAACATATTAAAAAGGTCTCTTCATCTATAAGGGATTCCAGTTCCTTTATTGAGATAAAACCATAACTGTCTACTGGACAGTATTGAACAACGATTCCTTGCGTTTGCAAAAACTCCAGTGTGTTCATTATTGAAGGGTGCTCAACAGGTGTAGATATGATTTTTTTCTTTGCCGGATAGAAATGATTGCTCAATGTTTTTAAGACTGCATTATTGGATTCTGTTGCACATCCTGTAAAATATATCTCGTGCGAATGCGCATTAACAGCATCTGCAACTTGCTGACGTGCCCTTTCAATAATTTGTGACGATATTTTACCAATATGATAACCCGAAGAGGGATTGCCCCAATAGTATCTCAATACCCTTTTCATTATTTTAAGCACACGTTTGCTGACGTATGTTGTGGCATTGTTGTCAAGATAGACCTGTCGCTTAAAGAGAAATTTTGTTGTCATATTTTTGCCAGTGCATCTATAAGTTTCCCGCAACCTCCGTTTCTTATGTAATCTGTGTGTTCATCTATTGTTTTGATATGTCTCCCGCAAATTTTCCCGCACAGCATCTCTGAGTCGGTTTGCATATAAAATGCTCTTAGTATTTTCCTGGCATCCTCATTATTAAAAAAAGCAGGTGTTTTTCCTGGGTTCTTTTTTGCCCAGTCAAGCATTTTATACCAAATTGCTGCACTTAATGCTCCACAAGCATTTCCACTTAAACCAATTCCGCCGGCAAAACCTGCAACCATAACAGATTCCTCGTCGCTACCTCCCATTTTTTTAACTGTCTCAGTGGCACAGCTCATGCATGGTTTGCTATAAACACTACTCTCGGAAATCCCCCTATTGGCTGCCTGAATTGCTTCAGGTGTCCATTTTGCAATAAGATTAAAGCAGGGACTGAAAATAAAACCTCGCATGATGGTCTTAACCATAAAAGTAATGAATTCCCGTTTATTTTCCCACTCAACCCCCGATATATCCCGACAATTAACAGACTTGTTTCTTTTATTAAATGATACCACAATGTGGTTAGAAGCGGTAATTGCCGAAGCAATTGCATCACTTTTGTCGCTATATCTGTGAAATGACTCAGTTCCAACAGCCAACGCGCCACCCCAAAGCATTCCGCACTGATAACCTTTTTGAGCAATGCCGCCGGCTAATAAATCCAAAGCCTTTTCTTCGTTTAAATTGTGATTGTTAAATTCATGATTCAGTAAATGAAACATGGCACCGGAACAAGAACCGCATTTCCAGAAAACATTTCTGGGATTTAATTTTACATTTCTAGAATTATTCATAAGTTTTATTTACAAATATTAAGTTTTATCAAGAATACTTCATGTTCCTCTGGTTTGTCGATACTTTTAAACAGGTTACCTCCTGTGTTCCCTGTATGATAGATATTTCCATTATTGTCCATATAAACACCCTTGCCGCAAGTACCTCCGTTTTTACCAATCGCAGTATAATTATTGACCCAAAGTAAGCTGCCATCCTTCGTATACATCCTTAGAAACGATTGACATGAGGGCCAATTCTGGCAGCCGCTTACTATAATGTTTTCAGACACCTCTTCATTTAAGGCAATCCCGTTAATACCATCCCACTTATTTGTGCCGAATTGCTGTGTCCAGATTATTTCAAAGCCCTTGCCTATCTTTGACAGAAAGCTATCGCCCTCTCCTTGGTTTTTACCTCCAAAATCTCCGATTGTGCTACCACCGATATAGATGTTTTTTTCTTTATCCAATGCTATATGGCTTGCCATATCCATTCCATTCGTTCCAAACTGAAATAATTTTATCTGTTCACCATTATCGGAAAATTTCCCTGTAAATGCATCCAGACTACCTTTATTAACAGTTGCCATATCTCCAAAAGTATATCCACATACGTAAATATATGTGCCATCTCCAGTTATTCCCTGACATTCATCTCCTTTTGGAGTTCCAAACTGTTTCTTCCAGACAATATTGCCATTGCCATCCAATTTTAAGATAACACAATCTGCCTTGCCAGATGAAGAATCATCCATTGTCCCTTTGGTAGCGCCTGCAACATAAACATATCCCTGACTATCTACATATACAGTGTTACCGGCATCTGTACTGTCGCTACCATATTGCTTCTTCCATTGCATGTTACCATTAGCATCAAGCTTTACTATAAAGATATCCTCCTTTCCAAAATTCTTCTCTCCAATCAAACCATTTGTACAGCCGGTTACATATACATTTCCTGTTTTATCCAGTGCTAACCAGGTTATTCTTTCATCTTCAACTGTTCCGAATTGTCTGATCCAAACCGTATTTCCTGTACTATCATATTTGGAGACAAATCCATCGGTTTTGCCGGAAAATTGACCTGCAATTGCACCCTTTGTATCTCCTGCTATATAGACATTGCCATATTTATCAGTTACAGGGTTATATGCTACACTCTCGTTATTTAACCCAAATTGATTCCCATATATAAAATTGATCTGAGAATGAGCATAATTTGTAAGACATACAAACAGAGATAAAATTATTATCTGCTTAATTTGAATTAAATTTTTCATAGTTATTGATTTAGTTTTCCCAGTCTGGCTGTTGTCTTTACTGTAGTGATTTTGGTGAAAAAGCCAATGCCTAAAACGGGCTTGAATACTTTGGTTTCATATTGGGGATAAAATACAACATCGTAACCAGCATTTTCATTCATTAACTCATAAAGCGAATAATTTGCTGTTCTGTCAGATATAATGTTTCCGATGACAGGAATACTTACCAGACTAATCGTAGAGGAACTTTTTCCGTCAACCACTCCTGTTTTTTTAGTAAAAAACCTTGCCCAGTCTATACCAACAACCTTTACAGATGTTGCACTGGCTGAAACTTGTTCCGATAATGTAAAATCACCTTTGTTAAGATTCACCCTGATATCGGGTTCTCTCATACTTGTATTAAGTTTGCTGAAACTTGAAAAACCAGCTTTAAGTAATAATACTGCCAAGATATCCATTCCTGATTTTGTT
>CAZREC010000037.1:0-647 GCA_964599025.1 uncultured Muribaculaceae bacterium
TGGACAGATGCAGGGTTGATGGCTTCATAAGCCACCTTCCAGGTGTACATTGCACCAATAAGGACCATGAAAATTAAAACGAGGGATTTTATTGCAGTTCCCCCAACTGTCATAACACCTGTACCTTCTTCTGCAGTTACAGTGTTCCTGAATACCTTTTCACTAAAAACCGGATTTGCCATTTTCAATATTATTTTTTAAAAATTACTATTTACATCGGAACATCTGTTCGTCATACAAAAGGAATTTTTTCGCTTTTCTTATCCACTTCTGTTCCTCAACCTTCATATGCTCTTTTACACTCTCCCAATCCTGTCCCCCTTTTACGTAATCAATCAGGAGCTTGTCGCCAAGCAGCAGCTCAATTGCACTTTTGTCATTTCCGGATTCATATTTCCCTTCCAGAAAAGCAAATTCCTTGCAGTTGTCAGCTACAAAGCGCATGATTCGCAAATTGTGTGCCAGTGAATGATACTGTACCCCAGGTACCGGATGAAGCTGGAAACCAAAGCATGCCTCTCCCATGTGTTTATGAAAAACAGGGATGAACTTCTGCCAGCGTACATATACAGCCGGGTCAGAAATAGGATTCTCCGGATCGTTCCACCCCTTTAACCCTTTCTGCTTGTTGTAGCTCATCAGATTAA
>CAZREC010000037.1:657-23907 GCA_964599025.1 uncultured Muribaculaceae bacterium
GGAAAGGTGCACCAAACTGTTCAAAGGGACGTGTTGTTCCACGTCCTTCACTTACATTCGTACCCTCCCAAAGAACTTGTCCGCTGTAAAAATGGCTGGTAAAAAGACCCGGAAAGTTTGGAGAAGGAGGGATGCTCCAGGAGAGAAGGTCCTTGGATACCTTTTCTGCACAATATGAGATTATATGAAGTGGAAACTTGGCATTTAGCTCATTGTACAGAAGATAGGCAAATTCACCGATGGTAAGTCCATGCCGGTGAGTGATTCCCTCTATTCCTATGAATGAGGCATACTCTTTTCTGAGCATGGTCCCCTCAACCTGGCGACCTGCAGGATTAATCCTGTCAATAATATAGATTGGCAGGTTAAGATTCTCCTTCTTCAGAAGCTTGAAAAGATTGAAGATAGTAGAATTGAATGTATAACATCTTACTCCAACGTCCTGTAATTCAATCACCAGGCCATCGATGTCTTTTAACTTTTTCAGTTGTGCAGTGAGCGACTCCTCAGACGATCCATATAGCGACACAAATTCACATTTGCCAAGGCCAAGATCTTTATACGCCTCTGTCTTGTCAAGCTTGACCTGATCCTGAAGCTCGCCGAAAAGGCCATGTTCCGGCATAAATACTCTTTTTAGAACACCTTTCTTGAAAAGAGTTTCAAAAAGGTACTCACCTGTTTCAGGGTGCCATGCAACCTGATTACAAAGTAATGCCAGCTTGCCGCTTCTTAGAATAGTGTCCGGCTGCTCAAGCAGGGGTGATGTTCTGAACGAAAACATATTGCTTAATTTTTATTAATAATCTGGTGAATCTTTTCAATTACCTCTTTTGCAATTTTATCTGCTGCCTCTTCTGTAGGTGCTTCAGCATAAATTCTTATGATAGGTTCTGTGTTTGACTTGCGCAGATGAACCCATTTTCTTTCACTGTCAAAGTCAACCTTTATTCCGTCAATGTCTGTTACCCTGTATTCCTTATATACCTCCTTGACCTTTAATAAAATCTCATCTACATCTACATTTGGTGATAGTTCAATCTTATTTTTGGATATAAAATAAACAGGATACCGGGCCTTTAGTTCGGACACCTTGCATTTTTTGTTTGCAAGCAGGCTTAAAAACAGTGCCGTTCCTATCAGAGAATCCCTTCCGTAATGAAGATCAGGTACAATTACTCCGCCATTACCCTCTCCGCCTATTACTGCTGACACTCTTTTCATCTCAGTGACAACATTTACCTCTCCTACAGCCGACGGATGATAATTACACCCGATATTCTCTGTAATATCACGTAATGCCCTGGATGAAGACAGATTAGATACTGTGTCCCCTTTTTTATTCTGCAGAACATAGTCTGCAACGGCTACAAGTGTATACTCCTCTCCAAACGGAGATCCTTCCTCACATATAATTGCAAGTCTGTCAACATCGGGGTCAACGGAAATACCTAAGTCTGCCCCTTCTGACACTACTTTGGCCGATAGCTCTGTAAGATGTTCAGGAAGAGGTTCAGGATTGTGTGCAAAATGACCGGTAGGTTCGCAGTTAACCTTTACACAAGTTACTCCCAATGCCTCCAGAAGGGCCGGCATGACAACTCCGCCTACAGAGTTGACAGCATCCAGGACAACAGTGAACCCTGCTCTGTATATGGTCTCTGTATCTACTAAAGGGTGTGAAAGCACGGCCTCTATATGCTGTTTTGTAAAATCTTTTGTTGTCAGGGATCCTAAACTATCCACATCTGAAAAGATAAACTCTTCATTGTCTGCTGCTTTAAGAAGTAATTCGCCCTCTGCGGCATCCAGAAACTCTCCCTTTTCGTTTAACAGCTTGAGGGCGTTCCACTGCTTTGGATTATGTGAGGCCGTAAGGATTATTCCGCCATCGGCATTTTCAAAGACAACTGCCATTTCAACGGTAGGAGTAGAGGCAAGTCCGGCATTGACAACATCTATACCACAAGCCATCAGGGTTCCGCATACAAGCTGATCAACCATTTGTCCAGATATCCTAGCATCCCTTCCAACAACAACCTTATATCTCTCTCTGATTCCTGTTCTTATTTTAAGACGGCTGGAATATGCTGCTATGAACTTAACTGTATCGACTGGTGTAAGAGCACTGCCGGCTTCTCCTCCGATTGTGCCCCTTATACCGGAAATTGATTTTATTAACGTCATAAAGAATTAATTACTGCTTAATTTTATATTGTAAAAATATGGGTGTTAAGGTAACCATTTTTACCTTAACACCCAATAATTTAAAAAAACCAGTTATGCAGGAAGTGCAAGGAAAGCGGCTGCAAATGTAAGGATGGCATAGAGTTCAGGGAAAACCGCGAGAACTAGGGTTTTGCCAAATACATCATGACCATTACCCATTTCTACAATTCCATTTGAACATAAAGAGGCTTGCTGAATTGCAGAGATAAGACCTACAAATCCAAGGCCCAGGCCAACTGCAAGAATAGCCAAACCTTGATTAAGAGTAAGTACAGCCAGAACATTCAGCTTACTAAGAGCAAGGAAAAAGCCGGCAAATCCGTAAAGACCTTGAGTACCCGGTAGCGCACAAAGGATCATAGACGAACCAAATATCTCTGGGTTCTTTTTAAGTGCTCCAATAGTTGCGTTTCCACCCATTGTAACTCCAATAGCACTACCTATACAAGACAATGTCAACATGAATGCAAGTCCGACATAGGCTAAAATCTGGGGCAGTAATGTTTGTTCCATAATTTTTATTGATTTATATAATTTAATTAATAACTCACTTTTTATTTGCTTAATGGTCTGAAGGCCTTACCCCCTCCGGTAAAACCAGCGTTTTTATAAAATTCTACAAAAGTCAGACGCATAGGGTGAACAAATGCTCCCAGTCCTGAAAGCAAAAGCACAGCAGTGTGTCCGATAATCAGAAACAGTCCCCCGAAGAGCCAGCCAACATAAGGCATGGTTATCATATTCATCGCAACTGTAGTAACCACAAAACCAAGTATCCCTCCCGATGATGCCAGACCAAACAGACGTATATATGAGAGTGTGTCTCCGAATACTCCGGTTACATCGTAAAAAGAGAATGTCCCTTTAAGCATCCGTATGAAAATATTACCCTCGGTAGCTGAGAAGAAAAGAATCAACAGTGCGCCAAAAATAGCTAAGTAACCTGCAAATTTTGGAAGCACCAGCCCCGGGACCATTGTACCTGCGTATGCAAGCGATCCCCATACTATTACTATTGCCCAGCCGATATTACTCATACCGTATTTCCATCCTTTTCTTATAATTGAGTCAACGGCTGTAATTATTCTTGCCACAACAATCTGGAAGAGTCCAAAAATAATGGCAAACCAGAACATTTTAAGGTCCGAGAAGAAGAGTGATTTTACTGAATCCGGAAGAGGTAAAATATCTGCCAGCTTGGCACCAAAAAACGATCCTGAAAGGGAGGCCATCATAATGGCACCCAGACCCAGAAATTGAATAAGATTTAGATAGGATCTCATATTTGGGTACTTGAACTTTGCCAGTCCACCACCTATGAGAAGAATAAGTCCGTAACCAATATCGCCGAGGCAGAAACCAAAGAATAACATATAAAACGGAGCAAAATAAGGAGTCAGGTCCAACTCTCCATATTTTGGAAGCATATATAACTCTCCGATGGGTTCATAAAGTCTGGTGAAAAAATTGTTCTTTAGCTTAATTGGCGGGTTGTCTTCTTCAGCAGCCTCTTCTGTAATATAGTACAAACCTTCGTTGTCCAGAAATTCCTTAACTTCTTTTACATTATCAACTGGTGCAAACCCTGTCATTACAGCAATAGTGCCCTCTGCCTCTTTCTGAGAAGAGATTCCTGCAAGATAGAGGTCAAGCTCACTACCCAGGATTTCAGATCTTTTATTGAATATTTCTATCAGAGAGGTAAGTGCATCAATTTTTTTACTGTTTATGGCAATATTTTGTCTTAGCTGATCGATTTTAGCATCCAGAACATGGCAGGAGGTCTGTGGAAATTTACTTTCGGGAGTGTCGAACCTGAATTCTTCACCTGCAGGATTCAGCACGACAAAATATTTTTTACCGCCTGTCTCGTTCAATATGTGAATAACGTGTTCCGATAGCCAGGTATCTTTAAATTTTTTGTCGTTGATTACAAAAAAGTGAGGTTCATATCCAAGGGCCTTGATTTTCTCAATATCCTCCTTGTCAAACTCACCCCAGGCTTTTGCCTCTGAACTCTCTCTTATGCATTGCTGTAACTCCTGTTCCCAGTTCAGTTTGTTGTTCAGGCACTCTTCTGTAATCTTCAGTAAATTCTCAGGTGTGTCGTTTTTGTCAATCAGTGAGTAGTCTGTAAGACTTTTATCCTTTATTGTTCCAAGAACAGATTCAAGTTTTTTTAAAGCATGTTTGTATCTTGAAATGATATCGTACAATTCTCTGGATTTGTTGTCAACTGCCTTACTCTCCCTTTTAATGTCAACCATTCCAAGCCCCTGCAGCCTCTCCAGAAAAGAAGCTACATCTGCATGGTATATGATCATGGAATATTTGTTCATTCGTGTAATCATACCTTTACCTCCTCTGCTTCATGTCTGTTTTTAACAATTTTCTGAGATGCCTTGGAAAGGTTCTCTTCGTCCTCCATAAATCGCTTTATCTTAAGAATTGCCTCCTGATACCCCGGAATTTGCACTTTCTCATAAAGGTTAACCTTTTGTGTGGTTTTTTTTCTGGAATTCTCCAGCAGTCGCATTTTTTCCAGATAAATCTCGGATTCGATTCCAAGTTGGGCCAATTGCTTAAGTATGTGGATTCCATCTGTATACCATACAGGTTTTGCAAACAGGTTATATGGTTTTACCTCATAAACTACCTCTTTAAGCGATGGGGTCTTTACCCCTGCAATTTTAACCGTCTCAAGATCTACATTGAGTACCGAAATCAATCCCGGCTGAAACTCATTCCAGAGACCGGCAAGGTAATCGTACGATTTTAAAGAAGCGGCTAACTTTTCCATAAGCTCCTCAGAACGGGACTTTGCTCTTTTAACTTCAAAACGAAGGGCAGACTCCTTGTTTTTTAGCGTAGGCAAAGCATTTGTCCTGATCTTTAACTGCTTGTTAAGATCATTCAGAGATGTTTTGTTAAACTGGAATTTAATAGCCATAACGGGTATTTATGCGTTTTTCCAATATTTGTTCATAATTGACTCCTTGATACCAAGCTCAGTAGGAGTGTAGTACTTCTGGAATAGTTCCCAGGCAGTGTCGAGCATCTCTGTAGTGTTGATATTCACATCTATTGCCAGAAGCTTGGTAGAATAGGCCTTAGCAAACTCAAGGCAGCGCATGTCGTAGTCACTAAGGTCAAAGCCATTTTCCAGCTTTGTCTTTGCGTTTGCTGCGTCTGCATACAGACGTACTGCGGCATTCATTACATAGTTGTGGTCCTCGCGTGTCTTTTTGCCTATAACAAGTTGTTTCAGACGAGAAAGCGAGCGGAACGGGTCAACAATAACCTTTCCGGTATCGGAGTCTGTTCTTAGGAATAGCTGACCTTCTGTTATGTATCCTGTATTATCCGGAATTGCATGGGTTATGTCGCCGCCGCTCAGTGTCGTAACTGCTATGATAGTAATTGAGCCGCCATCAGGAAGCTGTACCGCCTTCTCGTAAATTTTTGCAAGATCGGAATATAGAGAACCGGGCATAGAGTCTTTTGACGGAATCTGGTCCATACGGTTACTTACAATACTCAGGGCATCTGCGTAAAGTGTCATATCTGTAAGCAGTACAAGTACCTTTTCGTTCTTGTCCACGGCAAAATATTCCGCAGCAGTAAGTGCCATGTCAGGAATAAGCAGACGTTCAACAGGAGGTTGTTCGGTTGTGTTTACAAAACTGATGATTTTGCTGAGTTTTCCTGCATTTTCGAAAGTCTGTTTGAAAAACAGATAGTCGTCATTTGAAAGACCCATACCTCCGAGAATGATTTTGTCTACATCTGCCCTGAGGGCAACCATAGCCATTACCTGATTATAAGGCTGGTCAGGGTCGGCAAAGAACGGAATCTTCTGACCTGATACCAGTGTATTGTTAAGGTCTATACCTGCAATACCTGTAGGAATAAGTTCCGATGGTTGTTTCCTTCGGAATGGGTTAACAGAGGGGCCTCCGATATATCTTCTCTCCCCTTCAATCTCCGGCCCGTTATCTATAGGCTGTCCGTAGGCATTGAAAAATCTTCCTGATAAGTCTTCGCTTACATTCAATGCAGGAGGTTCCCCGAAGAAAACAACCTCGGCATTTGTTGCTATACCTTCAGTTCCTGAGAACACCTGCAGGGTTATCATGTCACCCTTTATCTTAACAACCTGTGCAAGGCGTCCGGCAACTGTTGCCAGCTCCTCGTTTGCAATACCTTTTGCCTTGATGGAAATCGTAGCTTTAGTAATTGCTTCAAGTTGTGTGTATATCTTCTGAAATGCTCTACCTGCCATTGTTAATCTCCTTATTTAATTGTTCAAGATATTTATTGAAATTTTCACCTTTAAACTCAGAATAGTTCATCTGACGCATAATGTTTATCAATCCTTTGTAGAATGTTGCACACTCTTCAAAATTGTCAAATTCAAAATCTTTCTCGCAAACATCAATTACAAGTGAATACATGAACTCCTGACGCTCCATAGGAGTAGAAGAGTCCACTTTATCGTAGGCATCCTGCTGAAGGATAATGAAGTCGATAAGTTCCGATTTCCAGAACTTGCGGTGGTATTCGATAGGAACACCATCGTCCCCGAGAATGTTGATCTGTTCAAATGCCTCTTTTCCTCTGAGTACAATGGTTTTTCCCTTTAACACCTTTTCAACCCAGTCGGCACTGACCCTTTTTCTCAAATCTTCTGTTATTTCGGGATATTCGAGATACTTAGAATAGGAATCTATAGGGTCAACTGCGGGGTAGCGCTTTCTGTCAGCACGGTTTTGCGAAAGTGCGTAGAAACATCTGGCAGCTTTTTTTGTAGACTCAGTAACAGGTTCCTTTAGGTTACCACCGGCAGGAGATACTGTGCCTATAAATGTTACTGAACCGGTGCTTCCGTTATTAAGGTTAACTAAACCGGCTCTTGCATAGAAGTTGGAGATAATTGCAGGAAGGTCCATAGGAAAAGCATCTGCTCCCGGTAACTCTTCCATACGGTTACTCATTTCGCGGAGAGCCTGTGCCCATCTGGAAGTTGAGTCAGCAAGAAGAAGAACTTTAAGACCCATTGCTCTGTAATATTCGCCTATCGTCATTGCTGTATAGACAGAAGCTTCACGGGCAGCTACAGGCATGTTGGAGGTATTACATATAATAGTGGTTCTCTCCATAAGTTTCCTGCCTGTTCGTGCATCAACCAGTTCCGGGAACTCTGTAAAGATTTCAACTACCTCATTTGCACGTTCACCGCATGCTGCTATTATAATGACATCGGCCTCGGCCTGTTTAGATATTGCATGCTGAAGTACAGTCTTACCGCATCCGAATGGTCCGGGAATGAATCCTGTGCCACCTTCTGCTATAGGATTAAAAGTATCTATGCACCTTACTCCAGTTTCCATTATTCTGAATGGTCTAGGTTTGTCGTGGTAAGATGTAATTGCAACTTTAGCAGGCCATTTCTGCATCATTGTAATATCCAGTTCAACTCCATTCTCGTCAGTGACTGTGGCAATCTTCTCTGTGACATTGTATTCTCCTGCTGCAGCTATTGATTTGACTAAATAACTACCTTTGAATGAGAATGGAACCATTATTTTATGAGGTAACCAGCCCTCCTTGACTTCACCAAGCCAATCTGCTGCCATCACTTCATCTCCCACTTTGGCAACGGGCTTGAACTCCCATTTTTTCTCAAGGTCCAGAGGAAGTGTATATTCTCCTCTTCTGAGAAAAACCCCGTCCATTGTTTCAAGATTGTTTTGCAGACCGTCATAATTACTGGAGAGGATGCCAGGTCCAAGTGTGACTTCTAGCATGTGTCCTTCAAATTCTGCTACATCACCGGTCTTCAGGCCTCTGGTACTTTCATATACCTGAACAAAAGCCTCCTTACCGGTAACTTTAATCACCTCTGCCATCAGCTTTGTACCCGAGAGACCAATGTAACAGATTTCATTCTGAGCAACGGGACCATCTACCTCTATTGTAACAAGATTGGAGATAATCCCTGTAACTTTTCCTGTGGTTTTCATATATTATTTATTATTCTTTATTCAGTTTATAAGTGCCTTTTACCTCTTCTACAAGTTGTCTGAACAGTATGGCTCCTCTTTTTTTATCGAGATCGTTCCACCTTATAAGAATCCGGGCCTTTAACATAAAGGAGAGTATAACATTGTTGTCGAAATAGTTGAATGTGCAAATCTCATTGGCTTTGTTCCATCTCATCTGATCGAGGAGCTGTTCTTTTTCAAGAATATTGGTATTCTCAAGAATTTGTAAAAGCCTTCCAGCAAATTCAACATCGTTTGAAAGGCCAAAGTCAGATGCTTTACTTGTTAGCAACGCCTCAGTTACAGGGGACTTTCCAACAAGAAAAAGTTCCGGATTAAGCTGGGCCTTTCTTGCCAGATATGCAGCCTGAATATTTCTGAGAGTCAAGTCAAAACGGAAATACTCCCGAATAAATTTATTCTTGTTTTTTAAAGCACCTCTATAGAAGTGGTTACATAGATTCTCCTCTTTAAGACCGAATTCCAGCCAGTCAATCAGCCTGATATCCTTTTTGGTTAAGTGTTCCAGAATATGGGTCCTGACGGCATTAAAATCGAAACTGCCGCTTTCGAAATCCAATGCAATATCAGGAAGGCCCGCAATGATGTACTGATAATTTCTCATCACTATTCTGCAAACAGAAATTCACGGGTTTTTGGTCTCAGATAACTACCAAGAAGTTCCTGGAAATCTTTATCTGTGAAGCTGACTACATAGCTTTCATCTTTTGGTCCGATTTTAAAACCTGTTGTCATTTTTTTGTCAAACTTAACTTCGATCTCCCCGTTGAACTCTTTTTGTATCTCGTTTTTGATAAACGAGTCAAGCTGTTTCTGCATTGACTCTGGCAGAAGAACTGATAGGTCGGCAGATAATTCTGAATTGGGATTGAAAGCAGAAACGGCAGCTTTTAATATGTTCTTTATCAAATCTGTGTCTGTTAATGCAGTACTGGTTTGCTTGTCAATGGCTTTGCTGATGACTAATGTTTCAATTTGTTTTTTCAGAGCAGACATGCTCTGTTTAGAAGCCATTTTCACCTCATTAAGAAGTTTTATCTTAATATCCTCAGCCTCTTTACGGGCATTGGCAATAATCTGCTTCGACTCCTCTTTTGCCATTAAAATGATATCCGCAGCCTCTTTTTTGGCTTTGGCCTTCATCTCTTCTGCCTCTTGTTTTCCTTTGGAAAGTCCTTCGGAGTAGAGTTTCTCAGTAAGCTCTTGCAATTTGTTCTGCATATCTTGACTACTTTTTAGTTAAAATTCGCGTCAAAGATAAAAAAAAAATAAAAGCACCCACATATGGAGTGCTTTTTATTTCGAAAGTTTTTATATTTCGGTTCGAAACCTAACAAAGAGCTAGGTAAGGAACCCTAAAAGGATACCTGCAGCGACTGCGCTCCCGATTACACCGGCAACATTAGGACCCATAGCATGCATCAGAAGATGGTTTGTTTTATCATATTCCAGACCTACCAGTTGAGAGACCCTTGCCGAATCCGGTACAGCTGATACCCCTGCATTTCCGATAAGAGGGTTGATCTTATTACCTGGTTTAAGGAATATATTGATGAATTTTACAAACAATACACCTCCTGCTGTTGCAATCACGAATGAAGCAGCACCAAGGATGAAAATATATACAGATGTCAATTGCAAGAATTTGTCTGCCTGTGTGGATGCACCTACTGTCAGACCAATTAGAATTGTAATAACGTCAATAAGCGGACCTCTGGCTGTTTCTGCAAGACGACGGGTAACACCACTCTCTTTCAATAAGTTGCCAAAGAACAACATTCCCAGAAGAGGAAGACCGGATGGAACAATAAAACCAGTCAGAAGGAAGCCGATTATCGGAAACAGTATCTTTTCCAACTGAGAAACTGCTCTTGGAGGTTTCATCCTGATAAGTCTCTCCTTATGTGTTGTAAAGAGTTTCATTACAGGAGGCTGAATTACCGGCACCAGGGCCATGTATGAGTATGCAGAAACCGCAATTGCGCCAACTAAGTTAGGAGCCAATCGGGAAGACAGGAAGATAGCTGTAGGTCCGTCCGCACCACCGATAATACCTATAGCAGCAGCATCGGAGGCAGAGAAGCCCATAAGAAGAGCTATTGCATAAGCACCAAATATACCCAGTTGCGCCGCAGCTCCAATCAAAAGTAACTTCGGATTGGAGATAAGGGCAGAAAAGTCTGTCATGGCACCTATACCAAGGAAGATCAACGGGGGATACCAACCCTGAATTACCCCCTGATAGAGAATATTCAGTACAGAACCTTGTTCATATACCCCAATCTGTAAACCAGGGAAAAAAGGTATGTTACCTACAATAATACCGAAGCCTATAGGAACCAATAACATGGGTTCCCACTCTTTTTTAATGGCAAGATAAATGAATAGCAATCCAATAAGAATCATCAAAAGATGACCCCAGGATGCATTGGCAAACCCGGTATATTGTATAAATTGCTGTAAATTACCTGCTAACAGAGAAAAAATTCCATTTTCCATCTTATCCAATAATTATTAGTGCAGTTCCCTCCATAACGGAGTCTCCTTTATTAACCTTGATACTAATTACTTTACCATCCGTACTTGCTTCGATTACATTTTCCATCTTCATAGCCTCCAGAATCATAAGTTTTTGCCCTTTCTTTACTGTATCACCTTCCTTAACTACAACCTCAAGGATTACTCCTGGTAGTGGTGATGTGATAGCGGTTTCATGAGTTGCAGCTGAAGGTACCTTAACAGATGCAGTTGGTCTTGCAACAGTATTTTGAATTGACGGATTAAGAGGTCTGGAAACAGGTTGCGCCGTTTTTTTGAGTGGTCTGTCGATTTCAACTTTGAAAGGAGTTCCATTGACTTCAACTTCTGCAATGTTGTCCTCCATATCGGTAATAGTTACTGCGTAATCATTACCATTAATTTTTAATTTATATTCTTTCATATCTTAATAAACTTATTGAATTATTTTTTTTGAGGAGTTTCGCGGATTGTGTAAATTTTGGAACTCCATGGAGAGTAATTTCTTGCAACTCTGGAAATAGTAAGAATTGTATTTTCTACGTCATGACTCTCACTATCCTGACTGTATGCGTGAATTGCTGTAGCAATTGCCGCATATACCTCAGCTGATACATTGGCTACCTTAGGCTTGCCTGTCGATTCAGATGAGACTTCAGATTTCTGTCTGTTTTTCTTAATATTGTATTTGCCAATATTTTTGAAACAAACATACAGTAAAATAAGTGCAAGGAACACTACTGACATAGCAGTAAGGGCCATTATAATTCCAAAAGGATCTACTTTTTTAATTAGAATGCCAGGTGAAACTTTGTCTACCCCTTCGTTATTTGTGCTTGGCGATGTCTTTTGCATCACTTGCCAACCGGTTTGTCCGTCTACACCACCTACACCATCAAAAGTACGGCCATAGGAAACATTTGAATCCAGTAAGTCGTGCTGGATCTTTACTCTGTCAATTATGGTTTTTCCATCAGATGCGACAAAAAGAATTTCATTTGATTCTTCCAGTGTGAAATTCAGATGGAAAGTACCGCGGAATGTTTTGTTGTCTGCCCAAAACAAGATATGTTGTCTTGGACTGATTTTCGTAAGAACATCACCCTTTGGTATTATATATTTGGTCAGGTTACCGGGATCGTTTGTAATAAAGCAACCTCCGATATTTACAGTGCCATAAGATGAGTTAAACAATTCTATCCATCCTCCTTTGTTTCCGAAATCATCCTCGAAATCATCGGTATTAATAACCAGAAATTCATTCAGACGCATGTTTTCCTGACTTTGGGCACTAAGGTTCAGTCCTGCAAACAAAAATCCCAGCAACAAAAATATTTTATATATTATCTTCATCTTTTTGTTGATTTTTTAATTACAGTGGAAGGTTATCGTGCTTTTTGGCAGGATTTACCAGTTTTTTTGTTGATAGTTGCTGAAGGGCCCTGATAATGCGGAAACGAGTGTTTCTAGGTTCGATTACATCATCTATGTAGCCATATCTGGCAGCATTGTAAGGATTAGCAAAAGCATCGCGGTATTCCTGCTCTTTCTTAGCAGATAGTTCTGCCGGATTCTCAGCTACAGCAACCTCTTTTCCATAAAGAACTTCAATTGCACCTGAAGGACCCATAACTGCAATCTCTGCTGTTGGCCATGCGTAGTTTATATCACCGCGAAGATGCTTGCTGCTCATTACGCAGTAGGCACCGCCGTAAGATTTCCTTAGAGTAACGGTAACCTTTGGAACAGTTGCCTCACCGTAAGCATATAGAAGCTTGGCTCCGTGCAGAATAATTCCGCCATACTCCTGTTGTGTGCCAGGAAGGAATCCCGGTACATCGACCAGTGTCACTAAAGGAATATTGAAAGCATCGCAGAAACGTACAAAACGTGCTGCCTTTCTTGATGAATTTATGTCAAGTACACCGGCCAGAACTTTAGGCTGATTTGCAACTATACCAACTGAAGTGCCGTTGAAGTGGGCAAACCCCACAATTATATTTTTCGCATAGTCTTTGTGAACTTCAAGGAATCTGCCGTCATCAACAATAGATCCTATAACTTCATACATATCATATGGCTTGTTTGGACTGTCAGGAATGATTTCGTTGAGGGAATCTTCAAGACGGTCGATAGGGTCTTCGGTATGTAAAACCGGAGCCTCTTCCAGATTGTTTTGTGGAAGATAGCTTAATAAGTCCCTTATAACTTTTATTCCATCTTCTTCATTGTCAACAGCAAAGTGTGCAACCCCGCTTTTTGATGCATGTACAGAAGCTCCACCTAGTTGTTCCTGGGTTACATCTTCTCCGGTAACGGTTTTTACAACCTTTGGACCGGTCAGGAACATGTAACTAGTCCCTTTTGTCATAATATTGAAGTCTGTAAGAGCAGGAGAGTAAACTGCACCACCTGCGCAAGGTCCGAATATTCCTGAAATCTGAGGAATTACACCTGATGCAAGAATGTTTCTCTGGAATATCTCAGCATATCCTGCAAGGGCATTTACCCCTTCCTGAATACGTGCACCACCAGAGTCATTGATACCGATAACCGGAGCACCCATCTTCATGGCCTGATCCATTATCTTGCAGATTTTCATTGCAAAGCTCTCAGAAAGAGATCCTCCGAATACTGTGAAATCCTGTGCAAATACATATACCAGTCTTCCATCAATGGTACCATATCCTGTAACAACGCCATCTCCAAGGAATGTCTCTTTTTCCATTCCAAAGTTTGTACATCTGTGTGTTACAAACATGTCAAACTCTTCGAAGCTGCCTTCGTCCAGTAACATTCCTATTCTTTCACGAGCAGTGAATTTTCCTTTTTGGTGTTGTGAGTCAATTCTTTTTTGACCACCTCCCAAACGCGCTTTCTCACGTAATTGAATCAGCGCTTTAACTTGTTCAAGTTGTTGGCTCATTTTATATATTTTAAATTTTAATAATTGGTTAGCAAGTTTTATTGGGATCTTCACACAATTCAGTTAGAACACCTATTGTCGATTTTGGATGTAGAAATGCAATATTTAACCCTTCTGCACCTTTTCTGGGAAATTTGTCTATCAGTTGAACACCTTTTGATTCAAGCTCATCAAGAGATTTCTGTATTCCGTCTTCTGTTGCAAACGCTATATGGTGAACTCCCTCTCCTTTCTTTTCAATAAATTTACCAATAGGACCTTCCGGATCTGTACTTTCCAACAGCTCGATTTTGGTCTGGCCAACTTTGAAAAACGCGGTTTTAACTTTTTGTTCTGTAACTTCTTCTACAGCGTAACACTTTAGTCCAAGCATATTCTCGTAGTAGGGAATGGCGGCTTCCAATGACTTAACAGCAATACCGATGTGCTCAATATGCGACAATTTCATAAAAAATATAATTTGTTGATTGTAATTTATAATGTAATTATCCCGCAAATGTAAACATTAATAAGGATGGTGCAAAAAAAAAAGTGACTGGGCTTCCAATCACTTTTTTTATTTATTAATTAATTTAATGCTCTTAGTTTGCCATCGTACTGTATACGTTCTGAACATCATCATCACTTTCGAACTTCTCTGTCATCTTCTCAAGTTCTGCTTTCTGGTCATCGGGCAGCTGCTTAAGTTCAACTGTAGGGATCCTCTCGAAGGCTCCTGACACAAGCTCAAAACCACGTTCTTCAATAAACTTCTGAATGTTACCGTAAGATTCAAAGGATCCGTAAATTACAATCTCTTCCTCTTCCTTGAAAACCTCCTCTGCACCAAAATCTATAAGTTCCAGTTCCAGCTCTTCTATGTCAAGCTGGGCAGCCGATTTTACTCTGAATACACATTTTCGCTCAAACATGAACTCAACACTGCCCTGTGTACCTAATGACCCGCCAAATTTGTTGAAGTAGCTTCTTACATTTGCAACGGTTCTGGTTGGGTTGTCTGTTGCAGTTTCAATCAGAAATGCAATTCCATGAGGGCCGTAGCCTTCATATACAATCTCTTTATAGTCGTTGTGATCCTTTTCAACGGCTTTTTTAATGGCCCTCTCTACGTTCTCCTTAGGCATGTTCTCAGAACGTGCCGTAGAGATAAGAGCTCTAAGCCGAGGGTTGTTGTCAGGATCAGGGCCACCGGATTTGGCAGTCATTGTAATCTCTTTACCCAATCTTGTAAACACGCGGGACATATTGCCCCAGCGTTTCATCTTTCTCTCTTTGCGAAATTCAAATGCTCTTCCCATTCCAAGAAAATTTTGTTATTTAATTCTGGAGATATATTTATCTATCTCGTAACCTTCTACTGACTGAGGGTACTTAACCTTGATCTCCTCGTATGCTTTAATTGCACTCTCCTTGTCGCCAAGTTCTTCATACATGATACCGGCTTTAAGAAGATAAGCGGCCGCAAATTGGTTGTCGACATGTTTAGCAGCTTTCATATAATAGCTTACGGCCTCCTTGTTTTCCTGAAGACCGGCATAGGCGTCACCAATGTTACACAGGGCACGAGCCTGGAGAATCAAATCTTCTCCGTCATATTTTTTCAAATAATCAATGGCTTCTTTGAAATTACCCAGCTGAAGTTCGCTGATTCCGGCATACAGGTAGATTGCTTCGCCGGCATTGTCTCCGTATTCATCAATAATCTGTTTGAATCCCAGAGCGTTGCCATCTCCATTGAGGGCAAGGGCGAATGAGTCGGCACGGAAATATTGTTCTGCAACAAAAGTTTGTGCCTGAGCCTCATTAATCTGCGGTTTGCGGTAAAGGTGCTGATATGCAAAACCAATTGCTGTAATTGCCACAATTGCAATAACAGAATAGATTAAAGGTTTTTTGTATTTCTCAACAAAGTGCTCAGTTTGGTTAAGAGCTTCTCCTACTGATTCTTCGGGTTCGTGATGTTTGATGTTCTTTGACATTTCTTTTTTCATTTTTTATGCAGGTTGCAAAATTACAATATTTTGTCTAATCTCAAATTTTTAATTGATAAATGTCGTAACTTTGTCATATAAACACATTCAAATGTATCTTAAGAAGATTTCGATTACCAATTTCAAGAATATTCCGGAGGCACAAATTAAATTCTCTCCAAAAATAAACTGTATAACAGGCATTAATGGCTCAGGAAAAACAAATCTTTTGGATGCGGTTTACTATTTGTCAATGACAAAAAGCTTCTTTACCGGGCTGGATCTTTACACAATAAGGTACAATACTGAAATGGCAGCGCTTCATGCTGAATATATAAGAGAGGATGGAACAGAAGAGAAAATTTCGATATCACTGGACATAAACGGTGAGAAACATATCAAGAGAAATTCCAAAAGCTATAGCAGACTGTCGGATCATGTGGGTTTGATCCCCATTGTAATGGTTTCTCCTGCAGATACATGTCTGATAAACGAAAGCGGAGAGGAGCGAAGGAAATTCCTTAATGCAATACTCTCTCAGATTGACAGAGAGTATCTGCGAAAACTTCAGAATTACAATCAACTTCTTAACCAGCGAAACAGATTACTCAAGGGATCATACATATCTGATGAACTACTTTCAACTTTTTCGGAACAACTCTCCTCAAATGCAAGTTATATATATAAAAAAAGAAGGGAGTTTTGTGATAAACTACTACCGCTTGTAACTCATTATTACAATATGCTTTCGGGCGGAAGAGAAGAGATAGGTATTGAATACAAATCAGATCTTGAGACTGCCCCTTTGTCTGATCTTCTTGAGCAAAACATAGAAAAGGACAAGGCATTCAAGTATACAACAACAGGCATTCAAAGAGATGATCTGCTTTTTCTGATGAATGGTTTCCCAATACGAAGATGCGGTTCACAGGGACAGCAGAAATCATTTCTGATATCTCTGAAGCTTGCTCAGTTTTCAATAATGAAGGAGATACACTCTGTTCCTCCTGTATTGCTTCTCGATGATGTATTCGACAAGCTTGATATGTTAAGGGTCGAATATCTGCTCAGGCTGGTGGCTTCCGATTTTTTTGGCCAGATATTCATAACAGACAGCAGTAAGGTAAGAATTTCAAATATTCTGGAATCTATAAATGGTGACTCTGTCTCTATGGAAATTGAAGATGGAAGAATAGTATGAAAAGAGAGAATTACATAAAGATAGATGAACTGTTAGGCCGATTTGTAAAGGAGTCGGGACTGGAGAACGGATTGCAGAGAACAAGAGTGTTTAATGCATGGGACCAGGTTGTAGGTTTGAAATTCTCAAAATTCACAACAAATAAGTTCTATAAGGATAAAAAGCTCCATTGCTCCTTCACATCATCTGTTGCAAGAGATCAGATTTTTATAAGAAGGATGCAGGTAAAAGATAAGATTAACGAGATACTTGGCGAAGAACTTGTAGAAGAGCTTATATTAAAATAGATGTGGAGATAAAATGACTATTTATGAACAAAAGAATTACAGTAGTTATTGACGATGATATTCCTTTTATTAAAGGTATTCTGGAACCATACGCATCTGTTGTATATTGCAAAGGAAAAAAAATCGGCCCGGATGAGGTAAGGAACGCTGATGCCTTAATTATTAGGACAAGAACCAGATGTGATGCATCTCTTCTTGACGGGAGCAATGTAAGATTCATAGCATCTGCTACTATTGGCAACGACCATGTGGACCTCGATTATTGTAGAAAAAACGCAATAACCTATACTAATTCTGCAGGTTGCAACGCCTGGGGGGTAGTTCAGTACGTCATCACCGCATTGTTTTCTGTAGCGTATAGAAAGAATTTATCTGTTGCAGGTAAGACAATAGGAATAATAGGAGCTGGTAATGTTGGAGAGAGACTTGCAAGAACAGCGTGTAAATTTGGATTTCGTGTACTCCGATGTGACCCTCCTGTAAAACAGAGAATTGAAAAAGGTGAAGATATGAAAGGAGAGGGACGGTTTGCAGTTGACAGATCGCAACTGATACCGGAGGATTTTCATGACCTCACCTATGTGCTTGAGAATTCAGATATAATTACTCTTCATGTTCCTCTGGACAATTCGACAAAAGAAATTATCAATAAAGATGCATTTGCGTTAATTAGGGAAAACGCAATCTTTATTAATTCTTCCCGGGGAGAAGTAATTGACGAACAATCTCTTATTGCATCAAGTATGAAATTGTCGGCAATTGTGGCCGATGTCTGGAATAATGAACCGGATATTAATCAAGCGTTGCTGGATGTCTGTGATATTGCCACTCCTCATATAGCCGGATACTCCCTTGAGGGGAAAATTAACGCAACAGTATTGGCCGTTAATGCGTTTGCCAACTTTTTCGAGTTAAGGGATCTATCAGACTTTACAATAGCATACCCCGCCCCTGAACCTGTAAGAACGATCATAGATTTGACCGATTCCTATGAAAATAACATGTTTGCCTTAATGAACGAATCCTTTCCGTTATTAGAAGAAGATAAGAAGCTCAGAGCCAATCCTCTGGATTTTGAGCAGATAAGATCTGCCTATGCTTACAGAAGAGAGATATCTCAGGAGTTGTTCAATATAATTGAAACTGTTAAACCAACCAATTAATAAGCCATGCTAAACCATTTTGACATTAAACAGATTCAGGAGAGAGGCGGCTCTGTGGAGTCGGTACTTAGAGAGATTGAGTTCTTCAGAAATGGATTTCCGTACCTGAAAATTGATGCTCCTGCTACCTCTGAAAGGGGGATAAAGCAACTTACCTCAGAAGAGCAGGAAAAGGCAGTGAGGTTGTTTGAGGGATTTGGGGGGAGTGTCTGTAAGTTTGTGCCTGCATCTGGTGCGGCATCCAGAATGTTCAAGGATTTATTTGACGGACTTGCTCAATTGGAGATGGAAGGGGAGATTGGAGAGAAATCTCCGGTAAGACAGTTTATAGAAAGAGCAGAAAATTATGCATTTTATAATGACCTTGTGAATATGCCGGATTTTAATGCATCTGACAGACTGTCTGTTATAAGAAAGACATTATCGGATTCAGGATTGAACTATGCAGCAATGCCAAAGGGGCTGATAAAATTCCATAAATATACAGAAGAGACAAGGACCGCCTTTGAGGAACATCTTGTAGAAGCTGCTCTGTATGCAAAGGGAAAGGACGGCATAGCAAAACTTGTGGTTACAGTATCTCCGGAACACATATCGGGATTCAGGTCACTTTTCGAAGATGTAAAGGGCAAATATGAAAAGAGATACGATGTATTATACGATGTGATATTTACTTTACAGAAACCATCAACCGATACAATTGCAGTGGATGAGAATAATGAACCTTTCAGAAAAAATGATGGTTCATTGTTGTTCAGACCAGGCGGACACGGAGCTTTGATAGAAAACCTTAATGAAATCAATGAAGATATAGTTATTATAAAGAACATTGACAATGTAGTCAAGGAGAAACATCTTTCAGACACTATAAAATGGAAAAAAGTACTTGGAGGGGTTCTTTTATATTATCAGGAAAAGATATTCAACTACATAAATAAATTGGACGGGGAACACGATTCTCAGATAACAGATGAAATAAAAGAGTTTCTGGAAAGAGATTTCTGCATTAAGCTTCCATCGGTTCCGGATTCTATTTACACCGAATTTCTGAGGGCAAAACTAAACCGACCATTAAGGGTTTGTGGTATGGTTAAAAACCTCGGTGAACCGGGTGGTGGCCCATATATAGTTTACGATGCAGATGGTTCCACTTCGCTCCAGATTCTCGAAAGTGCCCAGCTGGATATGAAAAACCCCGATAGCCAGGCTATTATGGAAAGGGCCACACACTTTAACCCTGTAGATATCGTATGTTCGTTTAAGGATTATAAGGGCGACAAGTTTGATCTGAGAAGATTCGTCGATCACGAGACTGGTTTTATCTCATATAAAAGTCTTGAAGGTCGTCTGCTGAAGGCTCAGGAACTGCCGGGTTTATGGAATGGTGCAATGAGTCAGTGGAACACACTCTTTGTTGAGGTTCCGGTATCAATTTTTAATCCGGTTAAGACAATTTTTGATCTGTTAAGACCGGAACATCTGGATTAGTTACTCTCTTTTTTATTAATTTTTCCGGAAAATTTTCTTGCGAGAAACTGTTCTAAAAGAATAAGTATTATAGTATTAACTGCAATTATTGACCAGCGTGAAACAGATTCGTTTCTGAACATTATTGCAAAATCATTTAGATAGCCTTTTGTAGCAGATTCTATTGTCTCAATCTTTATATGAAAGAAATATCTGTTAAGCAGTAGCATGCTTGTTATAAATGCAAAAGTGCAGAAAATAAGAAACACAGACTGAATTAAGTTCTCTTTTCTTTTTTCTCTGATTATTCTTTCTGTCTCAATCCTTTTCATGACATTGGCAGAAAATTCGCCGGCAATCTTTTCGGATTTCAGTCCGGAGAAGATATCGCTAAGCTGTTGATCAATATTATCCATAAACCACCTCCCTGTTTTCATTCATAATAACATTAAGCTGTTTTTTCACTCTGTGCAACCTTACCTTGACGTTAGATTCACTCATTCCGGTTATAACAACCAGCTCTTTAATTGTTTTTTCATTCATATAAAATGAGAGAATCAGAAACCGGTCTTTTGCATCAAGTTGTAAAAGTGCCTTTTGCAGTATAGAGTACATAATCTCCCGTTCGTTACTCTTCTCATAAACAGAATTATCATCAGAAAATATCTGACTGTTGTTCAAATCAATGGGGACATAGCTCCTTTTTTTTCTCCTTGTACATGAAATAGCCATATTGTATGCTATTCTGTATACCCATGTAGAAAAAGAGCACTCCCCCCTGAAACTTTTGAGTGAGAAAAATGCTTTTACAAAAACATCCTGTGAGACCTCTTCTGCATCTTCTTTTCTTGAAACAACACCAAGAACCAAATTGTAAATATTGGATGAGTGCCTCTCTACAAGTTCTTTGTAAAGATGACTCTCTCCGGACAGTATTCTTTTGATAAGCAATATCTCCTCTTCTCTTGTCATACGTTTATAAGACGCAACTCTTTCTGTAAAGTTACACGAAAATCCTCAGCAAGGAAATATGTAACTTTTTACTGGCACCCTCGTCATAATAGCAAAACGTAAACAATTTAACATTTATTATTATGATGGAATTTATCTCGATCCCCCTGACATTTGGTATAGGAGCATATGCTTTCTACAAAATTGTTGAGCTTTTTGTAAGAAAAAAAGAGCGTTTGCTTATAGTGGACAAACTCTCCTCACTGGAAGGAATTTCAAGTGAAAAACTCGATTTTTCAAAATTATTCCCGCAGGAAAAAGGTGACAGAGGTCAGTTTATCGCTCTGAGGTTCGGATCACTCATTGTTGGTCTGGGTCTGGGTCTGCTTGTTGGATACTTCCTTGGATTTGCCTCATATTCAAGTTATTCAGTAACATCCAATAATGAGATGTATTACAGGGTAAAAGATAACCTTGAAATGATTTATGGTGCTTCAACTTTGTTATTTGGAGGACTTGGTCTTATCGCAGGCTTTTTAATGGAGTATAAGATCAGGAAAAGCAGCAAGTAATCAGAAGTAAACGGGACAGGACGTTAGTTAAAAGTAACTTATGCTCTGTCCCTCTTTTTTTAAATAGATAAATTACTATATTTGCCGTCAAAAGTGAAAAACGGCATAATATATTAATTATGAAAACTTCTGCATCAAAGACAATCATACCTATTGCATTTTGTGTTATTATTTTGTCATCATGTTTAAAACTCTCTCCAAATAACCAGGAGGAGCAAAAAGTATATTTTGATTTTGCCACCACAGGTAACTATTCCTTTTCACTTGATTACAAAACATCATTTAATTCACCCATAGTATTCTATATTTATGATGAATACCCTTTTGCTCCTGTAGCAAATGATCCTGACAGAGAGGTTTTTAAAACAGGTCTTAATCCAATTTTAAAAGGTATTACTGAAAACTTCGGGAAATATTCCGGTATAGTAAATATTAAAAAGACTGTAAATCAATTGTATGTATATAGCACTACACTTGGTGTTCCGCAGTTACTTAAGTCGTCTTTTGCCAACAATAAATTTACAGTAGATGCAGGTAGTACATCTAGTTATATCACTGCTGCTGTTGATGTGAAAAGCAGTGAAATGATGACACTTAACGGTTCCATACCAGGATATACAACATTAGGAACATGGAGCAGTTCTGGCAGACCCAACTATCTGATATCGCCAAATGCAACAATATCTGCAGGATTGATAAATGTAGTTAACTCATCTTTACCGGAGGGCACACAGGTCCCTGATAGGAATCCTCAATTCATTACAAACGGAGCAAGTTCTGCATTACGAATTGTTGAAAACGCAACAGTAGAGGTAGTATTCGTACATGAAGGTGCCGATTATAGAAATGTGCTTGGCTACTTTAGTTATCCTACAAACAATCCTCCATCAAGTATTAGTTCCATAAGCAGAATCATAGCATTTCCCAATGTCTCTTTCTCAGGAAGCGGAGGAGGACTTACATCTGGTAACAGAGTTCAGCTTCAATACTGGAACGGCTCTTCCCTGACAAATGTTTTCCCTGCAGGTACAAGCATAGGCTGGTTCATTGCAGCAAACGGATGGAACTCTAATGGCACAATAAACCAATACGCCCAACACTACTACTCTCTGGAGCAGTTTAATCCGGAGACCAACTCTCTATTAAAACCTCACAATGTTCTGCTGTATGATCCTCAAAGACAGGTTGTCATACTTGGTTTTGAAGATCTCAACAGGGCAGCAGACTCTGATAACGACTTTAATGATGCTGTCTTTTATGCAGTAGGCACACCGGTTACAGCTATTGATTACGGTGACCTGCCTGTTGTAGTAGATCCTACAGATACAGATGGGGACGGTATTCCCAATGACAGGGATGAATTTCCGAATGATGCAGATATTGTATATTCAACACATTATCCGTCGATTAATTCATATCACACCCTGGCATTCGAAGATCTGTGGCCAAGCAGGGGTGACTACGACATGAATGATGTCGTGGTTTCGTATAATTCGACACATTATCTGAACGGATCAAATAAAATTGTAAAGATAACAGACAGAATCAAGCCATTATGGTCCGGAGGCATACTAGACGTAGGGTTTGGTTATCAAATGGGTATTCCTTCATCGTCAGTCAGGAGTATCAGTAAAACAAGTTCATTTACAGATAATAGCTTCGCTTACCAGATTTCGGCTAATGGAACCGAACAACAGCAGACCAAGGCGACAGTCATGGTATTCGATAATATAACAACTCTTGGGCTCAAAGGAACCGGAACAAAACCGGAATTCAACATTCAGATTAGCCTGACATCACCTCTTACTATAGATCAGGTTACGACACCTCCTTACAATCCGTTTATTGTTGTCAATAATACCGGAAGGGGCAGAGAGGTACACCTTCCTAATTATCCTCCTA
>CAZREC010000038.1:0-22904 GCA_964599025.1 uncultured Muribaculaceae bacterium
TCTAATATAAAGATAGATGCCCCTGTAACAATGATTTTAAGCAATTTTACAATTGCCGCAGCAACTGTTACAGGAAAAACAGATGAAAAGCAGATATCAATAGAGAAGACAAAGGTAGATCTTTCCAAAAGTACAGCCAGTTCTACCGGAAGTATAACAGAGGTTCTTAAAAGTCAGCCTGCTGTAACTATAGACAACGACAACAACATATACCTCAGGGGGAACAGGAACATTCTGGTTCTCATAGACGGAAGACCCACAACACTAACAACTCTCAGTTCAATTCCTGCAGCAAATATAAGCCATGTAGAAATTGTCACTAGTCCCGATGTAAGATATGATTCAGAGGGTTCAGGCGGAGTTATCAATATAATCTCCAAAAGACGGGCAGCTGAAGGTTTCAGTACACTTCTGACAGCAAATTACGGCATCAGCAACAGGCTCAACGGCGGTATTAACTTTAACTATAAAAGGGGGATTTGGGGTGCCACTCTTAACTATTCAGGACGATTGGAGAGAGAAATGATTGAGAGCAAGCTCACAAGAGAGATATTGAATACTTCATCTATGGTTAGCCAGATAGCAAGTTCCGAAAGAAAGAACTCCACTCATATGATTGGCGTATCAATTGTGGCTGAGCCGACAAAAAAGGACATATTCTCGCTTAATGTCAAGGGAATGTTTCCTTCGTTATACACAGAGCAACATATTACTGCACATGAAGACAACTCCCTGACTAATACGGACTATACAAGGTTCAATGACATCACCTTTTCTCGTAAAACAGCAGAAGGTACATTTTCTTACAAAAGGATTATTGAAAAGGGGAAAAACGAGCTCTCCCTGGAAGGTGGTTATTCCAGAACCAAAGGCTCCCGCCCTGCACTTTACTGGACAAACGACTCGCTAAGTCAGAAGTCTGACGGAGGAGGAACACCAACAAATGCAACATTGCAGGCAGATTACATGAAGGTTCTCAAAGGGGGGAGTAAAATTGAAGCCGGAGCACGTTTCTTCTCCAGATGGAACAATTTTATATACCATTTCTACAATATTAATCCGGACCTCACTCTTTTTTACTCTGCTGCCCCTCTGTGGGTGTTAGATCCCGCTTTCAGCAACGATCTTGAACACAGAGAGCATATTTATGCCATATACTTCATGTATTCTAAAGATATCCCAAAATTCGGATATAAGCTGGGCTTCAGAAGTGAGTACAGCACCTCCTACCTGAATCAGATATCTACAGGTCAGAGCGATTACAAGACCAAACTGAGCCTCTTCCCCTACTTGACAGCACGATACGATATAAGTAAGGAGCAAAATCTCTCTCTAAGCTTTACAAGAAGAATTACAAGACCGGCATACCCTCAGATAAATCCTTTTATAAGTGTTATTGATCAGATGACCTACGAATCGGGTAACAGGGAGCTATTGCCGGAATTAATCAACAAAGTTGAACTCAACTACTCGTTTCAGAAGAAACAAACACAATTCAGATTGAACGCATACTACAGTATAACAACAGACTTCATAACCCAAATCACTACCTTGTCTGCTGCTGATAAGCTCCTTATCACTTATGCAAATGCAACTCAGCAACAGAAAGCAGGTTCCGATATTGACATGGTTTTAACAATCGGGAAGAAGCTATCTGTTAATCCTTCCCTCTCATTTTTTTACAATGAAAGCAAGGGTGATTACAAAGGGACCGACCTATCATCCAAAGGATTTGCATGGGCAGGTAATGTTAAGTTTCAGTATTCTCCGGATCCTGGAACTGATGCCCAGTTGCAGTTCATGTACAGTTCACCTGTTGCTCTTCCTCAGTTTAAATTGAAGTCTGTCTACTATGCCGATGCCTCTTTAAAAAGATCGTTTTTAGATAATAAAATAGCAATAACTCTTTCTATAACTGATATATTCAATACCAGAAGCTGGAACATTGAGACCAATAACAGAGTTTTCCGTCTGAATAACTACAGTAAGGCAGACTCTCGGATTTTCTGGATAGGTATGAGTTTAAACATTAATTCATTTAAACCCGGAAAACAGTCCAAAGAAGAAAAATCAAACGGAGAAGAGGGTCTCATAAAACTGGGATATTAAATTGTCCAACAAAATTCTTATCTTAGTACTCTAAGAAGTACAAGATATGACCGGAGAGGTAAAGATAGTAAGTGAGCTATTGTTTGTCTCCCATGGAATGGATGTTTCAAAATTCGACGATTCGTTCCTGAGAAAATCTCTGAATAAAAGAATGTCTGCAACGGGCATTGATTCTTTTGGAGACTACTGCCTCTATATTCAAACCAGCAAGAGTGAAGCAGATGCTTTTTTTGATTCACTCAATATAAATTTCAGCGAATTCTTCCGCAATCCTATAACATTTGCATATCTCGAACAATTAATCTTTCCTGCTTTAATTGAAAAAAAGAGACATGACAAACAGAAAGAGATACGTATTTGGTCGGCAGCCTGCGCCACAGGTCAAGAGGCCTTAAGCATGGCCATACTCTTTGATGAAATCTATCAAACCTCAAGAGTAAATATCAGTTGCCGTATTTTTGCAACCGACATAAATAAAGAGGAACTTGAAAATGCCCATAAAGGTGTATACATGTCGTCATGTCTCAGCAAAACAACACTAAGACGAATTCAATCATATTTCACTCAACAGGGCGATATGTTCACTATCTCTCCCAGCCTCTACAAATATATAGAATTTTCAGTCTTTGACTTACTTACAGATAAATGCTCATGCCCTCCCACCAGCGTTTACGGCAACTTCGACCTGGTATTCTGCAGCAACCTGTTGTTCTATTATAAAAAAGAATACCGTCAGATTATTCTGGAAAAAGCGGGTAACTTTCTGGCTCCTGACGGGTACCTTATTACCGGTGATTCGGAAAGGGAAATATTGAAGGAGCACAACTACAAGGAAGTTTTTTTAAACTCGGGAATATTTAGAAAACCATGAAAATAACAGACCTAAAGATCGGGACCCAGCTAAAAATAAGTTTTGGCACAATACTGCTGCTGATTCTGCTGCTTGGGTACATATCATTGAATCATTCCAATGAAATTGCACAACAAACAACCTACCTCTATGAGCACCCCTTAAAGGTAAGAAGGGCTCTTGGAGAGTTGAAAGCCGATGTGCTTATCATGCACAGGGCCATGAAGGACCTTGTTAGTGCAAACAACATAGATACGGAATTTTTTATTAGTGAGATAGAAGTATATCAGGCCAGTGCCTTTAAACAGATTGATATTCTTTACAGTCAGTATCTGGGGCCACGTTCCGACATAGATTCTACTTACAATAGTTTTATCAGATGGAAGGCAATTCGTGAGGAAACTATTCGCCTCAAGCAGGCGGGAATGGTAAATGAGGCACTTGACCGTACAAAACCGGATGGGCAGGGAGGAAGCCTTGTAAACAAACTTATGGATCAGATTGGGATTATTGATAATTTTGCCAACAATAAAGCAGAGCTTTTTTATAAAAGCGCTGTCGAATATAAGGAATCCCTTAACAGACAACTGTTTATTCTTATTGTTGTAATTCTGCTATTTACTTTTTTGCTAATATTTATTCTAAGAAAGGCTATAAATAATCCGCTGAAAGAGCTAACTAACATTACGCAACTGTTCCGTGAGGGCAAAACCGAGGTTAGGAGCAAGTATAAGTCGCATAACGAATTTGGCCTGTTATCTGCTTCATTCAATGAGCTTGCTGACACCATAGAAACAGAACTGACGCTTAATTCTCAGGCTGCAAAGCTTGCCGGAGTAATGCTAAGCGAAGATGATGCTCATCGTTTCTGCCACTCTCTCCTTAAAACGCTTATAGAACATACCGGAGCACAAATGGGAGCTGTATATCTGCTTAATGATGAAAAGACATTTTTTAATCATTTCGAATGCATCGGTATGGATATGGATGGTTGCAAACCTTTCTCTGCAACTCATTTCGAAGGAGAGTTCGGACCCGTACTAGCATCAAAAAATGTATGTCATATAACCGATATCCCCGACGACTCCCGATTTACATTTCTTACTGTAACAGGTAGGTTCAAGCCAAAAGAGATAATTACCATTCCTATTATTACCGGTAACGAAACAGTTGCTGTTATTTCACTAATAACCATTAAAAAATTCAACAGTAACAGCCTTCGTCTCATCGACACAATTCTTAGTACCCTGAGTGCAAGGATGGATGGTGTTCTCGCCTATAAGAAAATACTGAATTTCTCACAGCAGCTGGAACTGCAGAATCGTGAACTGGAAACCCAGAAAACGGAACTCTCTGCACAAGCAGATGAACTCAGTGCACAGAACACTGAACTGGAGATGCAAAAGAGGCAGCTTGACGACTCAAACCGCATGAAAACTGCGTTTCTGTCTAATATGAGCCATGAACTTCGTACTCCACTGAATTCTGTCATTGCTCTCTCAGGAGTACTTAACCGTCGCCTTAAAGGGACCGTGCCGTCTGAAGAACATGGATACCTCGACGTTATTGAACGTAATGGCAAGCAACTTCTTGCGCTCATAAATGATATTCTGGACCTGTCGAGGATAGAGGCCGGACGCGAAGAGATGGAGATACAAAAATTCAACTTGTCAGAATTGACCCGGGATGTTGTTGAAATGATAGAACCACAGGCTGTCCAGAAGAATATCCAGATTAAATTCAACACAGATAAAGCAGTTAATAATATTGTCAGCGATCCCGGAAAGATCAGGCATATCATTCAGAATATAGTTGGAAATGCCGTAAAATTCACAGAAGAGGGTAGAGTTGAGGTAACAGTAGATGTAAAAGAAGATAAATGCTACATTATAGTAACCGATACAGGAATCGGTATTGACAATGACCAGCTCTCCCATATCTTTGATGAGTTCAGGCAGGCCGATGGAAGCAATTCCAGAAGATACGGAGGAACCGGCCTTGGTCTTGCAATCGCTAAAAAATATGCCCTTTTGTTAGGTGGTGATATAACTGTTGAGAGCTCACCGGGCAAAGGTTCAGAATTCACTGTATGGCTGCCGGTGAAATCTTCAGCCGGTCAGACTATTAGCGGACTATCTGAACCAACATACTTTAAAGCAGAGCATAAGTCAGTAGGTATTGCAGATCATTCAGCAGAACCTGCAAAAACCATTCTGCTTGTAGAAGACTCCGATGCTATAATTGTGCAGATGAAGGATATGCTTGAAACGCAGAATCTCAACATTATGATTGCTCACAACGGAGCCGAAGCTCTGGAACAAATTGAGCAACACATACCTGACGCAATGATTCTGGACCTAATGATGCCCGGAGTAGATGGGTTTGAAGTTCTGAAACGAATACGTGAAGAGGAGAAAACATGTCGGTTACCGGTAATTATATTGACAGCTAAATATGTGACAAAAGAGGAGCTGGCATTTCTGAAACATAATTGTATACATCAGCTGATACAAAAGGGTGAAATAAATAAGGATCAAATACTGACCCAAGTTGACCGGATGTTGTACCCCGAACAGTATATAAAAACTTCTCATCATGCAATACCGGTTCACCTCTCAGAAACAGAGGTTCCGGTAATTCTTATTGTAGAGGACAATCCCGATAATATGCTTACTCTTAAGGCTCTCTTTAGCGGAAAGTTCACAATTCTGGAGGCTGAAGATGGTATAACTGCCATTGAGCTGGCAAAAAAGCACAAACCGCATCTTATTCTTATGGATATTGCACTTCCCGGAATCAATGGGATAGAAACCCTTAGAGAGATCCGAAAATATAAGGCATTGCAGGACACTCCTGTAATAGCTGTGTCAGCAAGTGCCATGAAGGGAGATAAGGAGAATTTCATTGCTCTTGGCTTCGATGGTTATGTACCAAAACCTATAGATAATAACGTTTTTTCAAGAGTTATCAAGGAGTGGCTCCAAATTAACCCATGACAAAAATTCTGGCAATTGACGATAAGTCAGACAATCTGATAAGCTTGAAGGCAATTCTTAAAGATGCTTTCCCTGATTCTGTTGTCCATACTGCCCTTAACGGTCGGAGTGGGATAGATATAGCAATATCAGAAAATCCCGATGTGATTCTTCTGGATGTACTAATGCCCGGTATGGATGGATTTGAAGTTTGCAGGGAACTTAAAAGGGACGAGCGTTTAGAAGATATCCCCGTAATATTCCTGACAGCAAGCAAAGGAGATGGAGAACAGCGGATAAAGGCACTTGAGGCAGGTGGCGAAGGTTTTCTTTCAAAACCTATTGATGAACCGGAGCTTATTGCACAAGTGCGGGCAATGTTAAAAATAAGGGCTGCAAATGAACAGAAGAAGACAGAAAATGAACTTCTGGCAAAGCTGGTAGCAGAGAGAACAAAAGAGCTCAGAGAGAGTGAACTTTACTTTCGTACTATGGCAAATTCCGGGCAACTGCTTATCTGGACCTCCGGGACAGACAAGATGTGTGACTATTTCAACCTGCCGTGGCTGGAATTTACAGGAAGGACCTTGGAGCAGGAGATTGGTGATGGATGGACAGAGGGTGTTCACCCGTCAGATCTGCAGAGTTGCATAGATACCTATGTGAAAGCATTTGACTTACGTGAAAAATTCTGCATGGAATACAGGGTACGTCATAACAGTGGAGAGTACCGATGGATACAGGATGATGGTACTCCCCGGTATAACAGTGAGGGCGAATTCATTGGATATATAGGACATTGTCTTGACATTACCCACCTCAAGCTTGCAGAAGATGAACTTAAAAGACGGGATTTCCTGTTGAATAAAGTATTTGACCTGCTTCCGGTGGGGCTATGGCTGGCAGACAGCAATGGTAAGCTTACAAGGGGTAATCCGGCAGGAATAAAGATCTGGGGAGCAGAGCCTACTGTTACAATTGACAAATACGGAATCTTCAAGGCCAGACGCCTTCCTTCGAGGGAGGAGATTGCCCCTGATGACTGGGCTCTTGCACATACAATACTTGAGGGCAAAACCATTAGGGACGAACTTCTGGAAATTGATGCTTTTGACGGCCAGAAAAAGATAATTTTAAACTATTCTTCTCCGGTATTTGACGAAAATGGGCAAATGCTTGGAGCAATTGTAGTCAATAATGATATAACCGATCTTAAACAATATGAATACGAGATCATTAGATTAAAGGAGGACCTTGAAGTAAAAGTAGCGGAAAAGACCCGTGAACTAAAAGAACGGGTTGCAGATCTGGAGCGTTTTCATGAGGCCACAATTGACCGTGAACTACGTATGAAAGAGTTGAGAGACGAAATTGAACGACTGAAAAATGACAAGCTGTAAGATAAAATATGTATTACTTACTTTAATTTGCGGACTTAGTTTTAGTCTGTGTGCTGCATCTGTATATGAAGAGGTTAATATGCCGGAAGCAGATACTTCAGTAATAACCATAACCATTGCATCTGAACCTGATTATCCCCCTTTCTGTATAATTGATAAAAAAGGTAATGCAGACGGATTTTCGGTGGATCTTATAAAAGCGGCAGCCAAGGCAGTAAATTTAAAAATAAACATAAAAATTGGTGTATGGAACATTATACGTGAGGATCTGGAGAACGGGGTAATTGATGCTTTACCGTTAGTTGGCAAAACGCCTGAAAGAGAACAAATCTATGACTTCTCTCTCCCCTATATAACTCTGCATGGAGCAATCTTTGTCAGAAAAGGAACCACCGACATAAAATCTGTGACAGATTTAAAGAAGAGGTCAGTAATAGTGATGAAGGGCGATAATGCAGAGGAGTATGTCCGCAGACAGAATATTTCTGATAATATAGTCATTACAAACACTTTCGCCGAGGCATTTCGTATGTTGGCCTCCGGGTTGCATGATGCTGTAATTACTCAACGAGTCATGGGAATAGAGCTTCTTAAGACCGAAAAAATAAAATCAGTTATTCCTCTTGATATAGAGCTCTCGCAGTTTCGTCAGGACTTTTGTTTTGCAGTAAAGAAAGGGAACAAAAAGCTGCTGGCCAGACTAAACGAGGGGCTTTCAATTATTATTGCCAATAAAACTTACGACTATATTCACCTTAAATGGTTCGGACCTGCTATAAAACAACAACTTTCCACATATGAGGTAATCAAGATAGTTCTTTACACAGTGATTCCCCTTATATTGATTTTCTTTGGTGCGAACACTTTCTTATTAAGAAGGGAGGTAAAGAGAAAGACAAAAAGTTTACAACAGGAGGTTAAAGAACATGAGAGTACTGTTATTGCTCTTAAAAACCAACAATTGCTTTTGGCAGAAATGGAAAAGGGAACAAAGGTAGGAGGGTGGGAATATGATGTGGATAAAAGGGAATTCACCTGGACCAATGGCGTTTATGCTATTTATGGAATTTCTCCCGCAGAATATAATATTAGGGGGAAAATTAAGGATGGACCCGCCAGACTATACCTTCCCGAAGACCAGAAAATTTTAGATCAGGCTTTTCAAAGTGCAATAAACGAGGGTAAATCCTATGACCTTACATTAAGGCTGAACTCCTTTGATGGTAAGTTCAAATGGGTGAGAACAGCAGGAAATTCGGTGTTTAGAGACGAGAAGGTTGTAAGGATAATCGGGAACATTATTGATATCACAGAACTAAAACAGACAGAGGAGGACCTCAGGAAACTCAAGGATGACCTTGATAAATTAGTGGCTGAGCGAACCAGGGAGTTAAGCGAGAAGATCCAGAAACTGGACAAGAGTCAGAAGGCAATGCTATTTATGGTAGAGGACCTTAATGCTGTCTCTGCAGAGCTTAAACTTGAGCATCAGAAGATGGAAGCCGCGAACAGAGAGCTTGAGGCATTCAGCTACTCTGTCTCTCATGACCTGCGGGCACCTTTGAGAGCACTGGCAGGTTTTGCCAGAATACTGCAGGAGGACTATTCAAAATCGCTGGATAAAGAGGGCAATCGTATTCTGGATGTTATCATAGAGAACGCAAAAAAAATGGGAAATCTTATAGATGACCTTCTCTCATTTTCACGACTCAGCAGACAAGAGATTAAGCTTTCATTAATAGACATGCACAGAATGGCCCAAACGGTTTATGACGAGATCGTGCCTGAAGAAGACAAAGAGAAGATTGAATTCCAGCTTCAGGATATTCCTGATGTAAAGGGAGATCCTTCAATTGTGAGACAGGTTTGGATAAATCTGATAGGCAATGCTATAAAATTCACATCCACAAAACAGAAACGCATTATCGAAATAGGATTTTTTACCCGTGATAAGGAGAATGTATATTTTGTAAAGGATAATGGTGTTGGGTTCGATATGGCTTACAGAAACAAGTTGTTTGGAGTTTTCCAACGTCTTCATAATGTTAAGGAATTTGAAGGCACCGGAGTTGGTCTGGCCATTGTACAGCGTATAATACTCCGTCTTAACGGTCGTGTGTGGGCCGAGGGAAAAGTTAACGAGGGCGCAGAATTTTATTTCACGTTGGGAAATGGAGAAAACAAGGGGCAAGTATATAATACCTGAAAATATGACCACTAATAATTTTGTGGAAATTCTTCTGATAGAAGACAATCCAAACGATGTAGAACTCACATTGAGAGCACTGAGAAAAAATAATCTTGCAAACAACATTCACGTCGTTACCGATGGTGAAGAAGCGATGGATTATTTTTTTGCGACCGGTAAATACTCTGACCGGGACATCAACCTTCCTCCGAAACTAGTAATATTGGATCTAAAGCTACCAAAAATTGATGGTCTGGAGATTCTGCGTACTATTAAAAATGATGACCGGACAAAATGTATCCCTGTTGTTGTTCTTACATCGTCAAAAGAGGAGAGTGATATTGTTGCCAGTTACAAGTTGGGAGCCAACAGTTTTATTGTCAAGCCGGTAGATTTTGACAAATTTATTGTTACGGTAAAGGAGCTTGGAATGTATTGGCTGCTCCTAAATCAGCCTCCTCGTTAATTTGCTAATTTGCTAATTTGCTAATGTGCTAATGTGCTAATGTTTTGATTGTTTTACTAATAACTGATTACTGATGCCTATTGCTCAAAAATTAAAAATCCTCATGGTGGAGGATTCTCAGACTGATGCGGAACTGATTAAACGGGAGATTACCAGAAGTGGCATCCGGTTTATGAGCCAGATTGTCGAGACACGCGAAGATTATTTGTATTTTTTAAAGGAATTTGAGCCCGATCTGATTATTTCTGACTTCACATTACCGGCTTTTGATGGTATGCAGGCTATTTTACTCCAGCAGGAACTGGCCGCTCACATACCCTTTATACTTGTCACAGGTTCAATTAACGAAGAGACAGCCGTTGAGGTTATGAAGGCCGGGGCCGACGATTATGTAATAAAGGAGCATCTTACTCGTCTGGGAGCGGCAATAAGGGCAGCAATACAGAAAAAGGAAATTATACGTCTGAACATTGAGGCCGATGAAAAACTGCGGGTCTTTTCACGAGCAATAGAGCAAAGCCCCTCTTCAATTATAATTACTGACGCCGAAGGTAAAATTCAATTCGTCAATGCAAAGTTTACAAATTTCATGCAATATTCTCTTGATGAAGTCAAAGGGAAAACACCTCGTATTCTAAACCCCGGACATGTCAGCCCGGAGGCGTTTGATGAGATGTGGCGTATTTTAAGAACACGTAAAACATGGCAAGGAGAGTTCCATAATCGCAAAAAGGACGGAACTAAATTCTGGGAGAATGTTATTATTTCGCCATTACTTTTCCACTCAGGCAATATAAGTAACTTCATTCTGATCATGGAGGATATAACTGAAAAGAAAAAAATGATCGACGACCTTGTGATAGCCAAGGAGAGAGCAGAAGAGAATGACCGTTTGAAAACGGCATTCCTGCACAACATCTCTCATGAGATCCGTACTCCAATGAATGCTATCGTGGGATTTTGCGACCTGCTTAACGATCCCACCATTCAAGCAGATGAATACAAGCATTATACAGAAATCATAACTCAAAGCAGCCATCAGTTGCTTTCAATAATCACCGATATTGTCAACCTCTCAACTATTGAGGCCGGGAATGAGAAGATTCAGGCAGGTGCTTTAAATATAAATTCAGTATGCCATCTTGTATATGAGCTGTTTTTCCAGAAAGCAAATCATAAAGAGATCGCCATAAGTTACCAGACCGCTGTACCCGATAGCGAGGCAGTTATTATCTCAGACGAGACAAAACTTACACAGATTCTAACCAATCTTTTAAGCAATGCCGTAAAATTCACTAATCATGGCTCTGTGGAATTTGGATATATACTTAATAATGAAACTGTTGAATTTTATGTCAGGGATACCGGAATTGGAATCCCTGCAGAAAAGCGCGAAGATATTTTCAAACGTTTCTATCAGATTGACAGAACTGAAAACCGGCAGTACGGGGGATCGGGATTAGGCTTATCGATTTCCAAAACTTATGTCGAACTGCTTGGGGGTAAAATATGGCTCACATCAGAACCCGGTAATGGATCTACTTTCTATTTTACAATCCCTTATAACAAAGAATAATAAAATTATATGATGTAGATTTATTGTGACTCCATTGTAATTATCGTAAATCACTCTATTTTTGCCCCCCATTAACACTTTAGCAAATTAGCAAATTACCATGCCAAGTAAAGGAACAATAATCTGGACATCTGTTCTGGCAGCTGTAGCTGCATTTCTTATTATCCCCCAAACACACTCCGTTTTTGTGTCAGCGACAAACGCTCATCCATATCTGATGGGGTTTGTTAAGTTTGCAATTCTCTCAATCATGGGCGAATACCTTGCCAACAGGCTGGTACATAAAAAATGGGTAATGGTAAAAGGGGTCCTGATAAAAATGATTATATGGGGAATATTGGGAGTAATGATTGTCCTGATGTTCACAATTTTCTCTCAGGGGGTTCAGGGAGCCACAGGCAAAGGACTGCTTTTTATTGGTGACTTCTGGGCATCACCGCTGATTCGTGCATTCTATATATCGGCAATTATGAACCTTACTTTTGCTCCTGTATTTATGGCGACACATCGCATAACCGATGTTTATATTGACGCATACGTTGCCGGCAAAAGGATGTCCGTAAAGAGTGTAATAGCTTCGGTTGACTGGCCAGGTTTTATGAGTTTTGTAATCGGTAAGACCATCCCGTTTTTCTGGATTCCTGCCCATACAATCACCTTCCTCCTGCCCGATGAATACAAAGTTATATTTGCTGCATCTCTTTCAATAGTTCTTGGTTTGATACTTTCCTACGCAAAGCTTCGGAAGACACTTTGAAGTAGTTTTTAGCAACTCTCACATATACAAGTAATTGCGCTGCTTAAAAATAAATTTAAGCAGCGCATTATTTTATATATCGCAATGATTCAGGCTGTTGCTAAAAACTACTTCAAAGTCATTTCTTTGCCTCTTCTACAAGATACTTGAAGATGCCCAGGAATGTGTCTATGTTGTTAGCAGTGAATACTTCGGGATGAAACTGCACTCCGAATACCTTGGTGCTACCAATCTTTTCGATGGCTTCTACAATACCATCTTTTGAGCGGGCAGTGACTTTAAAGCCAGGGGCCACAAACATAACAGCCTGATGATGAAATGTATTTGTGGCAACACTGTCCACACCTATCTGTCTGTACAGTAAAGAACCGGTATCAATCATTACCGAATGTGTTCCGTAATATCCCGGTGCTTTCTGCGAGTGTTTTACATAAGTACCTTTCACCTGTGATGGAATATCCTGATAAAGACTTCCTCCGAATGCCACGTTCATCAGCTGTTCACCCCTGCAGATACCGAGTACCGGAAGACCCTTGGCCACTGCCATTCGTATAAGAGTGATGTCGAAAAGGTCTCGTTCAGGAACAACTTCTCCAAGGGCCGGATGAGGCTCCTCTCCAAACCATTTTAGCGGATCTATATCCTCTCCCCCCGTCATAATAACAGCGTCCACAGTCTCAAGCATACGGGCAATCAGTTCAGGATCGTCAGTAACAGGAAGTACGACAGGAACACCACCTGCTCTCATGACAGATTTCACATAATTTAAAGGAGCAGATGTGGCAGTGCCACCTCCCCATGTAGATGATATACCGATTATCGGTTTTTTAGAACTCTTCTGTGGCTGCGCAAATGTTACTCCGGTCACAAGGAGTATAACAATTAGAGTGAGAATTTTTTTCATTGTTCAGTTCTTTGATGTTTATACAAATATATATAAGTTTGTAGAAATGTCACCTAATAATCCAGCCTATGAAACAAGTTATACTCTTTTTGTTGTTTGCAACATTCGGTATATGTGCACATTCTCAGGAATATGATATTTATTTACTTATAGGTCAATCCAATATGGCTGGCAGAGGAGTTATGGAACCTGGTGACAGTTCTGTAATTGAAGGTGTCTTCCTTTTAACTCCCGGAAACACCCCAGAGCCTGCCCGCAATCCACTTAATAAATACTCCACAATCAGGAAAGATATCTCAATGCAGCAAATTTGTCCCGGAGATGGTTTCTCAAGAAAGATACATGCAGCAACAAACAGAAAAGTGTTGCATGTTGTTAACGCCAGAGGCGGAAGTTCCATTGAGGAGTGGTCGAAAGACAATACTCATAAGAATTACTATTCCGAAGCCGTCAGGAGGACAAAGGCGGCAATGCAGATGGGACGACTGGTTGCAATTCTCTGGCACCAGGGAGAGGCAAACAGCGACAACCCGGAAGGCTATATGGCAAAACTAAGCTCGTTTGTAAACGATCTGAGAGAAGACCTCGGAATGAAGAGTGTGCCGTTTATTGCCGGAGAACTGGCTCCGTGGTGGAACCCGGGGGCCACTAAATTCAACCCTGTTATCAGGGAGATCTCAAAGTACATTCCATTTTCTGATTATATCTCAGCAGAGGGAACAAAGACAGCAACTGATGCATCTGACCCTCATTTTGACAGAGCCAGTCAGATAATCCTTGGTGAAAGATATGCTCAGAAGGTATTGCAGATGTGCTCTTTTAATTAATTTTCTTCCACTCTCCAAAGTTTTCGCCGTAACCGAAATTGATATCCAGCGATTTTATCTTCCTGCCCTTTTTGTCAAATATGAATTTTACCGGAAATGCGTGTCCGTCGCTGCGGAAAGAGAACTCCTCACCTTTTTTGTGAGTCAGTTTGTTCTTCCATCCCTTTGGTCCCACTGTAATGTACAAGTCGTCACCCTCTTTTGATATGACTGCCTTGCCGAACAACTCTCCCTTGTCGTAGGTTCCCACAAGCAGGTCGGCTTTAGGAGTCTCTTTTGGTTTTTCTTTTCCGGCCTCTCCGGCCTCGTTCTTTGCCTTCCTGTCAGATTTCAGCATATCCTCTCTTGCCGATTTCAAATAATCCCTGAGGTATTCCGCACTGTAGTCCTTATCGGGATATCCTTTGTACAAATCTATCAGCCTGCGCATTATTGCATATCTGGGACTTGCGGGTGCCTCTGAATTTACCAGAACTACTACTGCAAGGTTCTGCTCGGGAACAAATGCACACAGAGCAGTGAATCCCCATGTTGTACCTGTGTGAAAGTAAAGTCTGTAGCGGCTGTTCTGCTCCACGAACCAGCAGTGTGCATAAAGAGTCGTACGTGCCGAATCCTGCGAAGTTATTGTCTGGCCGCGGTGTAGATAATCCATGTTCTTCTTTGTTATTATCTCCTTACCGTCAATTTTTCCGTTGTTAAGATGGAACTGTGCATATTTTGCCATGTCCGAAACTGTTGAGTTGACCGATCCGGCAGGTCCGATAACTGTCAGCCAGTGAAGTGCCTGCTCGGAGCCATAAAGCGGACCTACTTTTAATGAGTCTGTCCACGTGGAGTCATTTATCACCCTACCTTTTACATAATCTATTTCATGAGGAGTGGCCACATTTTTAGAATTTCTGAATCCCTCCTCGTTTACCGATGTGCTTGTCATTCCAACCTTGTCAAATATCCTCTCCTGAATATTTTCCTCCCAGCTCTTTCCTGTAATCTTCTCTATAATCTTTTGAGCAATAATAAAAGTTATATTGTTGTACTCATACGCTCCCCTGAAGCTGTATGAGGGTTTTAAAAGAGGCAGCATCTTGTAGACATCGTCCCTGTCATAGCCCATGTTGGGAATATAGGTCCCCAGCTGACCCTTGAGTCCGGTGCGATGTGTCATTATATCCTTCACCTGAAGGTTCTCCTCAACCCACTTGTCGTACATCCTGAAATCCGGCAGGATTTTTTTTACAGTATCGTCCCACTTAACCTTGCCTTCATCTACCAGAGTTGCCATAATGGATGCAGTAAAGGATTTAGAGATTGAACCAATCTGAAAAACGGTATTCTCATCTACATAATTATCATTAGTTACGGTTGTCCCTGTTTTTGTCATATCCTTCACGCCAAAACCCTTAGCATAGATCAACTCACCATCTTTCATAATTGACATGGCCATTCCCGGAATTTTCCACTCCTGCTGCACCTTTCTGGCATAAGCGTCAATTTTTTTAATTATGGCCTCATTGTCCTGATTGCCTTGTCCATATACCGATGCAGACAGGCCAAAGCATAATGATAATGTAAGAAATAAAAGTTTTTTCATCGTGATGCAGATTTAGGTTGAACTTAAGTGTTGCTTACAAAGATAACAGAAAATAATCTCCGAATTTACATATATTTGTACAGGTAAAACCAACCTGTAATTCTTATTGAAATTCTATGGCAAAGGTTAAAAAAGCATGGTTCTGCACATCATGCGGCAACGAAAGTGCAAAATGGCTGGGCAGGTGCCCTGCCTGCGGGGAGTGGAACACTATGCAGGAGGAGATTATAAGCAAGGATACCTCAGGAAGTGCAGGGATGAGGAGCATAAGCTTTCTGCCGACCAGTAATCCAAAACCCGAGCCACTCTCTGCAATCAACTTTTCGGAAGAGCACAGGACCTCTCTTGGAAACAAAGAGCTCGACAGAATTCTTGGAGGCGGACTGGTTGAGGGTTCGGTTATTTTGATAGGGGGCGAACCGGGAATCGGCAAATCTACCCTTTCTCTTCAGATTCCTCTTCATTGTCCCGATATGCTGACGCTTTATGTTTCGGGAGAGGAGAGCCCCAAGCAGATAAAACTTCGTGCCCAGCGACTGGGAGGTGACGACAGTAATTGTCTTATTCTAAGTGAGACACTTCTTGAAAATATAGTAAACAGGGCAAATGAGACCCGTCCGCAACTTATAATAATTGACTCTATTCAGACAATATACTCTCAAGCCATAGAGAGCTCTCCGGGGTCTGTCTCTCAGGTCCGCGAGTGCGCCGCCATGCTTATGAAGTATGCAAAGGAGACAAACACCCCTACTATTCTGATTGGTCACATTACCAAGGACGGTAGCATTGCCGGACCCAAGGTTCTGGAACATATTGTAGATGTCGTGCTTCAGTTCGAAGGCGACACTCGCCACTCCTACAGAATTTTACGCAGCATCAAAAACCGTTTCGGATCGACTGCGGAGCTTGCTATTTTCGAGATGATAAACACCGGTTTGCGTGAAGTAAGCAACCCGTCCGAAATGCTGATACCTATGCATCAGGAGAATCTTTCCGGCATAGCTGTTGCCGCAATGCTCGACGGAACCCGCCCGTTTCTGATTGAAACTCAAGCGTTGGTCAGTTCAGCAGCTTATGGCACCCCTCAACGCTCCGCTACCGGTTTCGACGCCCGGAGGATGAACATGCTTCTGGCCGTTCTGGAAAAACGGGCCGGTTTCCGTCTCGCCGCAAAGGATGTCTTTCTGAACATGGCAGGTGGTCTAAAAGTATCTGACCCCGCTTGTGACCTTGCAGTAGTCTGTGCAATACTCTCCTCCAACTTCGACGTATCCATCTCGCCGCGTGTCTGTTTTGCTGCAGAAGTCGGCCTTAGCGGAGAGATCCGTCCCGTAAGTCAGATTGAGCGACGTATTGCCGAAGCAGAAAAACTGGGGTTCGAGAAAATCTTCATCTCCTCCTTCAACAAACCAACAGGCAAAACCCACCGCAAACAAACTTCACGAGCAAACACTAATGCTTCCAATACTTCCGGCAACTCTGATAATTCAATAGGTAATTCCGATAATTCAACAGGCAACATAGAAGTCATTGAAATACAGGACATCCCCGCTCTGGTGCGCAAACTATTCCAGTAATAGGACAGCAGTAATAGGACAGAAAGTTTCTGGCAAAACTCTGCCAGAGGGGCTAGCATTTTACTGGAAATGAGAAGCTTACGCATTCGCCTACTAATGAATTGTTTACCAACTGCTCTGGCAAAGTTATTAGCAAAAAAATTGATCTGCTAGCTGTTTTCACAACTATCACATAATGAGCGTGATACCAAGGTATTTTATGGGGTCTTTACAGAAAATTTATTTGTAATGTACTAATAAACAAGCTTTTCTTAAAACAACTGGCAGATCGTTTGAAGTTTTCAGATTTTTACTTCTGTTATGGTTATATTTTGTTTTGACACTTTGATGCAATTTTTCAGTCAATTAATCGACTAACGTAATCATCTATAGCAACATACCACTTATCGTGCCAGAAATCATCTCAAAACCCCCTACAGAAAAAACAACGAAACCCCCACCACAGAAAGGATGGCTCCAATAACCTCTATAAAGGTGATCTTCTTTTTGTAAAGGAGAATGTACGGTATCAGTATTATTATTGGAGTGGTGGCCATAATTGTAGAGGCAACAGCTGTATTTGTGTGCTGGATTGCCATTAGTGAGAGTGATACTCCCACAAAAGGGCCGAATATTGAACCTGCAAATGTTGCACTTACCGCTTTCCGGTTTTTAAAACCATCCTTAAAATCACGGAACCGTCTGGTGAAAAAGATTATAAGCGCAAACCCGATAATCCCGGTAATGATCCGCATCTGAGTAGCAGCAAAAGGTATATATCCGGCAACATCGGTCCCCTTGGCAGCAATGCTGTAGTAATTCATCCCCTGCTTGCTCAGGACTATTCCCAGTCCCTGGCCAAGTGCCCCGCCGATACCTAAAAGCAATCCGTTTAACGGAAGGTGAAGCCTGAGATTAGGGCTAAGCTTGTTTATTACTTTTCTAGTCACGCTCTCCTTTTCACACTTAGTCACAACTGTGAGATTACTGCCTCCGGCAATCAGAGTCTCCTCTCCCACATTTGCCACAGCATTGCCTCCTCTTTTAAGAACCGATATTGCTATACCCACCAGAGTAACAGCCATTCCTACAAAACCCATGGGAGAAAGGGTTTCCCCGAGAAGCAGCCAGCCAAAAAGAGCCGCAAAGGGTGGTGCCAGGGTCATCAGAAGCTGGGAGAACCTAGCTGTTATAAGCAGATATGAGTAAAAGAGGCAGAGGTCACCAAATACAAACCCCACAAGACCCGATAGTATCATCCATATCCAGGTATTGGCATCGGCGTTCTGAGGGATGAATGATCCGGTTGCAAAAAAAAGCAATGAACCCAAAAGGAAAAAGGCAAATATGAGCCTGAGGATATTTACAATAAGCGAACCTATTTTTTTTCCTGCATATTCAAAAAAGAGAGCAGAGAGCGTCCAGGATATCGCAACAGCTATTGATATGATTTCGCCAAGAAAATGCATCGTGTCAATTTTAATTGCCCAAATGTAAAGATTTTTTCAATGTCCCTTCTGAGAAATTATTTATCTTTGACATTGTTATCAATTTTATAAATACCGCAATAAATGAGAAATATAAAACTCACCTCTTCATATAAATTTGCTCTTTTTGCTTTAATTGCTACTTTTTTTTGTGCCCTTTCCTGCACGAAACCCATAACGTTCACACAGTCAGAACTTGATCTCATTGGCAGCGATTCAACTGCAGGTATCATGCGCCTTTTTGTTGTAGACAACCCTGCCGACACTCTTGTTCTCAGAAGTGTTTCATCTGATCTTACAGCAGAGGATGTCAAAAGTGATTACTACAACACACTAAAGAAAAGGATGCTGGCTACAGTTCTGGATACTGCAAATGCAGGTGTAGGAATTGCTGCTCCCCAGGTTGGAATAAACAAGAGACTGGTGGCCGTACAAAGACTCGATAAAGCGGGGGAACCATTTGAGTTTTACGCAAATATACGTTTTCTGGAGCTTTCCGGAGAGTGTAAATGGGGATGGGAGGGTTGCCTCTCTGTTCCCGGGAAGCGCGATACTGTTCAGCGTTCGACCCGTGTAATTATATCTTATATTGACGACAATACATTCACAGAAAGAAGGGACACAATTGAGGGGTTCACTGCAGTCATATTCCAGCATGAAGTTGACCATCTTGAGGGTATTCTCTATACAGACCGGAAGCAGAAGTAAATCATATACTCCTTACAATCAGCCCGGAACCAACTATACACTACATTTTGCAAAAAAAATTAAAATGACAAGAGATTTTAAAAACATATCTATCCTGCTTTTTGCCTTTATAGCTTCGGTATGCATAAGCTGCCAGCCTGAACCCACACTGACGCTTTCATTATCTGCGGTTGAGGTTCCTCCTGCAGGGTCGGAGACAACAATAACAGTAACATCAAATACATCGTGGACCATAAGTGGCGGAGGTGGTTGGTGCAGTATCACTCCTCTCTCGGGAGAGGGCACAGCAACAGTAAAGCTTGTATCGGCAAAAAACACATCCAATGCCGACAGATCAACCACAATTACGGTTATCGCCGGAACATTGTCGGGTTCTGTTGCCGTGAGCCAGAAACAAAACGATGCGCTTATACTTACAAAAAAAACAGAGAACCTCGACAATAATGCCCGTACAATTAATGTTGAGCTAAAAAGCAACATATCCTACGATGTTATCTTACCCGCCGGCGTAGACTGGATAACAAAAGTGACATCCAAGAGCTTTAACACATATAATCATGAGTTTCTGATTGGCAAGAATACTGCCTATGACAACAGATCGGCAAAAATCATATTCAAGGACAAAGCAAGCACACTTGCAGACACACTTACAATCAACCAGTCTCAGACTAATGCAATTATCCTGACATCTAAAATTGTCAACATGCCAACTGCCGGCGGAAATGTAGATGTAGAACTCCGGACAAATGTTGTCTATGATTTCCAGATACTGGGCGATAACAGCTGGGTGAGTCACCTGGGAACAAAAGGTCTTAGTACATATACTCATCAGTTTTTCATTGCCCGTAACAGTACTTTCGACAACAGAACATCAAAGGTCGTCTTCAAGGAGAAAAACGGCTCTATGGCCGATACTCTCATAATCAACCAGCAGATGATGTATGCTCTCTTATTGAGCAAGGAGAACTTTTACATTCAGAAGAGCGGAGGAAGCTTCAACTACTCGGTTCAGTCAAATACAGAAAACACTGTTACAATAACAGGCGGTACGGGCTGGATATCACAAATACGCACCAAAGGACTGGTAACGAGCGATTACACCTTCACTGTGAGCCCAAACACAGGCACTTCAGACAGAACGGCCATAATTATCTTTTCACAGAACGTCGGGACAATTAAGGATACAATAAATATAAAGCAGAGCGGATTCGACGGATATTATGTATATGAAGAAAACAATCAGACACTTGCCGCAATTGTTCCTGTGGCTGACCGTGCCGGAATAACCCGCCTAAAGATTGAAGGTTTCGTTAAGGCAGACGACTTCACTACTATACGGGAAAACATAAGAGCATTGAAGGACCTTGATCTGAGCAGTGCAAAAATTGAAAACGATAAGGTGCCTGACTATGCTTTCAAGTCAACTATTGCTTCTCCGGTTGCTCTTGAGACCGTCGTTTTCCCTTCAACCCTGGTTACCATAGGTAAAGAGGCATTTTATAATTGTCTTCAGCTAAAATCATTGACCCTGCCTGCAAATCTGGCAACTATTGATGATTATGCCTTTGCTACCTGCAGCAAACTTGCAGGGCACATTGAGTTTCCTGTAGTATTGAATAAGATTGGAGAGTACGCCTTTGCCAACTGCCTGGCTTTAAATACTGTAAGATTACCAAACTCTCTTAAGATTCTCAACAGCTATGCCTTTAGCGGATGTTCAGCACTCAATAAGGTATACAGCAAGATTGCGCAACCTTTTGTTATATCAAATGTCTTCCCGGGCCTTAATGCCGATGCCGATCTTATTGTTCCTGCCGGAACATTAAGCACATATCAGCTTACGGCCGGCTGGGGATACACTTTCTTCAAAAGAATATATGAAGAGGGAACCAGTCCTGAAAGTTATATTTTAATTGTAGAAAACAGGGTACAATCTACAGGCGACGGTGATACAAAGACGTTGACAATACAAGCCTCTGCGCCATGGGTAATGGAAAGTTGTCCAAGCTGGGTTACTCCTTCAAAGACAAGCGGTACCGGAAGTACCACTCTGCAGATAAAATTCGATGCCTACACCGGTTCTACCTTAAGACAGGGAGATTTTGTAATAAAACTTACCGGTACGACTATAAAATCTACAGCAATACTTGAACAGACCAATATCAACTTTAAGGATGGCGATTATGTAACAATCCAAAGTGCCACACAGGGTGCCGGTGTGAACATTGTCTTTATGGGCGATGGCTACTCTCTGGCAGACATGATGACCAAAAAATACGAAAATAATATCCGCGAAGCTGTTGGCCACTTCTTCAATGTCGAACCATACAAGACCTATGCAGCATATTTTAATGTCTATATGGTATACGCATTTTCTGCTGAGAGTGGCATAAGCGATCTTACAAAGACATACAACACTGTTTTCGAAACCAAATATACCAAGGAACCTCCGGGAACCAGCATGAGTATAAATACCACTACTTGCTTCACCTATGCATTATATGCTCCTGTTAACGACAAGAATAAAACGCTTGTTGTGGTAATAGCAAACAGTACCAGATATGCAGGAACAGCGTGGCTCTACTCCAATGGTGCAGCAGTTGCAATTTGCCCACGCTCTAATTCAAACTACCCTTATGACTTCCGCGGTGTTGTACAGCACGAAGCTGGCGGACACGGGTTTGGCAAACTTGCAGATGAGTATGTCAATACAACAGGATTAATTCCACAGGATAAAATCAATACTCTTAAACAGTGGCAGGGTTATGGCCACTATCTGAATGTCGATGTTACCAACAACCTCACCCAAATCCTCTGGAAACATTTTGTTGGCCTTCCAAACTACTCCCCTGTAGGCGCATACGAGGGAGGTTACTACTACTCTCAAGGTGTTTGGCGAGCAGAGAATCGCAGTACCATGATAAACAATATAGACTACTTCAGTACCGCCAGCCGGGAGATGATCGTGAAAAGAATCAAGTCTCTTGCCGGTCAGACATATTCTCTGGAGGACTTCAAGTCACGCGATGTTGTGGAGATCTCTCCGGCAACAAAGGCAGCCAGTATGTTTGTAGATCCACTGATGCAACTGGCTCCGCCGGTGATGGTCGTAGGATCGCCTAAGTAATGTGTTAATTTGCGAATGTGCTAATGTGCGAAGGCACATGGGGACGCACTTTATCTACCTATACAGTGAAAGGGGCTGTATTTGAAGATACTTGTCATTAGAAATGGGCACTCACTAAAGAAACGAAGTGGGTAAATCCCGACAGTAATTGCCATAATTGGCGTTGAAATGAGATAGACGCAAACACAAATTATGTGTATAAATAACATGGTAGTTGGTTGTAATATACTTGCATGGAAGATTTGGGTACCCGCTAAGCGAAAGTAGCGTTAAAAAAAACGAGAGCTGAAACCTGCTGCCTTTTATACTGGCATAATTGGTTTCAGCCTTTTACTTTTGTATCCAGAAAATAGTTGCCCTATTTGTTGTAGTTTTAGCTG
>CAZREC010000039.1:0-22846 GCA_964599025.1 uncultured Muribaculaceae bacterium
TGTCATTTGCCCATGAAACTGAAGATACTCCTGGTATTGCTATATCCAGATCTGTTCCTGTGGCAAGGTCGCGGATCTTTAATATGAACTCGGCATAGGAACCTGTTTCGTTATAAATGTATGCAGCCTGCTTATTGTCGGGACTTATTTCAAATCCGGCAAATATCATAGCTTTCTTATCCTCTGCCATCTTGTTCACATCAAACATTACCTCTTCGGCAGCATCAAGTGTTTCAAGTTTTCTGCAATAGACGCGGTACTGCTTGCCTGCTTCCGTACGGCTGTAATAATAGTAGCCGTTTTCAAACTGAGGGTAGCTTTCGTCAACATCTTTGATTCTCCCGATAATCTCATTGTAAATCTTCTCCTGAAGCTTCTTTGTGTTTTTCATTACAGCATCGGTGTAACTGTTCTCTGCTTTCAGGTATTCTATTACCTTGGGATTCTCCTTGTCTCGGAGCCAGAAATAGTTGTCTACGCGGGTGTTGTTGAATTCCAGAAATGTCTTTGGCAATACTTCGGCCATTGGTGGCGCGGGGAAATCACTCTCTTTCAAAATCTTTGTTGGGTTTAGATTGCATGAGGAAAGTGCAAAAGCAACAGTTCCGGCAAGCAAAAGGTTAAAATAAGTTTTCATACTATAAAGTTATTAATTTTTGTGTTATTAGGATTATCCCGTAACTTTAAGACTCAAATGGAAAAGTCTTTTATTGAATTTTTTAATCTGATTGGTATTATTGCCATCATAAGTTTCCCTTTTTTCAAAACAAAGGGCAGGGGGGCAATAACTCTAGGGGTAATAACTGTCCAGGTTTTAATAAGTTCATTTGTTGCGTTTTCTGTTTTTGTAAATGGCCCGGTGGCATATACTTACACAGGGTCTTTTGCAACCGGTTCCATTCCTGTAAGAGTTGATTATCTGTCGGCGTGGTTCATTCTTTTGATAAGCTTTACATTTCTGACAGGAGCCTGGTACGGTCTCCATTATATGAAAAAATACAAGGACCAGACCGACAATCTGACTTTGCACATGTCTGCTTTTATTTTGCTTTTCACTTCAATAACTGATATATGTATTGTCCAAAACGGCCTTGTATTGTTGGTTGTTTGGGAGATTATGGCGCTTAGCTCATTTATAACTGTTATTTTTGAACATCAAAAAAAGGAGACCCTAAAGGCGGGGATCAATTTTTTGATTCAGTCACATGTCTGTATTCTTTTCCTTACAGTAGCCTTTATGTGGGTCAAGGTAAAAACCGGCTCCTTCGATTTTACAGCCATTTCTGCATATACTTCTTCTGAACCTGCAATCACAGGTATAGGACTCTTCCTCTTTTTCTTTTTCGGGTTTGCAATAAAAGCTGGTTTTGTCCCTTTCCATACATGGTTACCATTGGCTCATCCGGCTGCTCCGGCACATATTTCGGGCATAATGAGCGGCGTAATAATAAAAATAGGAATTTACGGCATCCTGAGAATGCTGTTGCTTGTAAAGACAGATATGATTTCACTGGGATACTTGATTCTGGCCGTTTCTGTAATCACAGGTGTATATGGGGTGATGCTGGCCATAGTACAGCATAATCTCAAAAAACTTCTGGCATACCATAGTATAGAGAATATTGGAATAATAGGAATAGGAATTGGTCTGGGGTGCCTGGGTCTGGGATACAACAGCCAGATACTTGTTGTCTGTGGTTTGGGCGGGGCGCTTCTACACACTCTCAACCACTCACTTTTTAAGTCACTGCTCTTTTATTGTGCCGGATATGTCTATCAGAAAACACATACTATGGATATTGAAAAGATGGGAGGTCTTTTAAAACATATCCCACGTACCGGTTATTTGTTCCTTATAGGCTCACTTGCAATATGCGGATTGCCGCCCTTCAACGGATTTGTATCGGAATTCTTTATATACACAGGATTGTTCAAAGGTTTGCAAACGAATGATATTTTGTTGATTATGGCTCTCATTTTCTCAATTCTCGGACTGGTGGTCATAGGTGGTCTTGCTCTGATATGCTTTACAAAAGCATTCGGGATTATTTTTTTAGGTAACTCGAGAGATCCCGAAAAGAGGAGCATTACCAAAGAAAAGCCAACGAAGTTCTACCCGATGTACATTGTAGTCATTGCTATCGTAACCATAGGCTTGTTCCCTGTTCTGTTTGCTCCTTCTCTTTTAAAAATCACTCAGTTATACATACCTTCCTCAATAATTAAGACTACTCCCGCTTTTAATTCAATTATTGGCAACCTTACATCTGTTGGCTGGTACTCTCTGGCATTCATAGCATTGACAGCATTGCTGTATTCGATAAGGCATATTATGACTTCAGGACGTGCCCATGCCATCGAAGCCACCTGGGGTTGCGGATATACAGGTGATGCATCAAAAATGCAGTACACTGCCTCCTCTTTTATTCGCTCCTACCGTAAGCTGGCAGGATCTTTTCTAATGATTAAAAAAGAGAAAAATGAAGCTGCAGGTTTGTATCCATCGTATGTTAATCAGCAGACCCATTCCGGTGACAGGGTGGAAAACTGGCTTATTGACAAACCTTTGCAATTGATAAGAAGATTTATGAACCGATTTGTCTTTCTGCAGAATGGTAATATTCAGGCTTATATTCTTTATGGGTTTATATTTATTGGACTGGTGATACTTGTTCCTGTCATAATAGAAAAGCTTTCTGTGTTTTTTAACTTTCTAAACCAACTTTGACATGATTAGCTTTTTACTTATAATATTGGCAAGCTTTTTCTTCATGGGAGTTGTTGTAAGGACAAAAAGCCTTGCATCCGGAAGGAGAGGTCCCGGTATTTTACAGCCAATGAAAGATATTATAAGATTGCTGAAAAAAGAGTCGGTGTACAGCAAGACAACGACGTTCATATTCAAACTGGCTCCTGTAGCATATCTGTCATCGGTATTGATGGCAATACTTATGGTACCGCACGGAAACAATCCCGGATTCATCTCTTTCGACGGTGATTTTGTTATGTTTGCTTATCTGCTGGCTCTTGGAAAATTCCTGATGATTGTCTCTGCTCTCGATACAGGAAGCAGTTTCGAAGGAATGGGAGCAAGCAGAGAGGCGCTCTATTCTATGCTTGTGGAACCGGCATTCTTTATTCTGATGGGATCATTTGCATTATATACCGGTCACACATCATTCTTCAACATTTTCGGCACACTGCACTACGGGTCATACATCTCATACATGCTGGGAGCACTGGCCACTTTCGTTTTTGTACTGATTGCAATGATTGAGAATAGCCGTATGCCTGTTGATGACCCGAAAACCCACCTTGAACTTACAATGATACATGAAGTTATGGTTCTGGATAACAGCGGGTTCGATTTAGGGATCATACAGTATACTTCGTATCTTAAATTTGCTATGTATGGAGCAATAATCTCCAACTTTTTCATAGGAGTTCTGCCTTTTTGGATATCAATTCCTATGTTTCTGTTGGTACAGTTTGGCTTTGCAATAGCAGTCGGGGTAATAGAATCCTTTATGGCGCGATTCAGGATGGGACACAATCCGCAGTTTATATTTATACTGACCTCGGTATCTATGCTTATATTTTTTGGTGTACTTCTGGTATTGGGTAAATTTATGTAACAGATTACTTTATGATTGATATTCTATTGATAGCATTGGCAATGACGCTGCTCTACATGAGCATCGCCAACCGGCTGCATACATATCTGAGGATTCTGGTGTTTCAGGGTTTCATTCTGTTTGGGGCAACATATCTTACTCTTACAGATGTTAATACAGTGAATCTTTTGCTCATAATGCTGGAAACCATTGTATTCAAGTCTATTGCAGTGCCATGGTTTATGAGTTACATTATAAAGCGTAACAAGATTTCACGTGCCGCGGAACCATATCTCCCCTATTTTGTGTCGCTCCTTATTGTCACAATTATTATTGTGCTTGCAATAATATTATCGAGCTCCATAAAGGACCCGAATCTGGACAAGACATATTTTGTTGTTGCACTTTCTACAATGTTTACCGGATTGTACCTTATAGTCTCCAGAAAGAAGATTATTACACATGTAATAGGTTATCTGGTAATAGAAAACGGAGTTTTTGTACTCTCGCTGGCGGTAGGCAACGAGATGCCTATGCTCGTAAACCTCGGGATAATGCTGGATATTTTTGCCAGTGTGCTTATACTCGGAATCTTCTTTAATAAGATTGGGGACGTAATTAAAAACCCCGACGTTGACCTTTTAAATAATCTGAGAGACTGATAATTATGATAATAGGGACATTTTTGGCAGGAGTTTTATTAATATGCGGTTGTCTGATTTTCAACCGTAACAAATTTATCAACTATCTTCTGGTTGTCCTCTTTGGTATTATGCTTCTGGCATTTGGAGCATATCAGTACAATAACATAAACACAATACAGCTCTCCTTTTTCAAACCTGACTCATTGGGTATTCTGCTTTTACTGGCACTCTGTTTTATATCGGTTCCTGTCCTTTTTCATAGTTACAGGTACATAGAGAAATTTAATCCCGACGAAACGCCACGTTCCCGGGGGCTCTTCTTTGCTGCAATGGTTCTGCTGATCTCTGCTTGTGGCGTGGCATATCTTTCGAACCATATAGCGGTGACCTGGATATTAGTGGAGCTTACAACTCTTAGTGCTTCGGTTCTGATATACCATCACAGGAACATCCGGGCGCTTGAAGGTGTCTGGAAGTATGTATTTATCTGTGCCATAAGCATTACCTTTATATATGTTGGCATTCTTTTCCTGAGCCTTTCGCTAAAACAAGCCGGGGTTGACGATATGTCCTTCGATTCGATAAGGGCAAATTATGACAAGCTTAACCTTTTTTGGCTGAAACTGTCGTTTCTCTTTATTTTTACAGGATTCACTGCCAAGCTTGGACTTGTCCCGATGTTCACTGCGGGTGTGGATGCCAAGGACAAGGCTCCGGCTCCGGCAGGGGCACTGCTTGCAAGTATACTGATGAACCTTGGATTTATCGGGATATACAGGGCATATGCAATCATGGCTCATACTCCGCTGCATGCCTGGGCAAACACAGTCATAATAATTGCTGCATTGTTATCTGTTTTTGTATCTGCAGTCTACATGACCCGTATCAGAAATATTAAACGGATGTTTGCATATTCAGGAATAGAGCACATGGGGCTGGTAATGCTGGGCCTTGCTGCAGGGGGAGTAGGAGTTTATGCTGCAATCTTGCATATTATATTGCATACTATGGTAAAACCTGCTCTTTTTCTTCAGTATAATCAGATTTACTGGGTCTACCAAAGCAAAAGCATATATGATGTGGGCAACTATTTCAAATATAACAAGACAGGGGCGATTGTTATTTTACTGGCCTTCATTTCTGCTACTGCAATGCCTCCTTCCGGGCTGTTTGTGAGTGAGTTCCTCATTTTTCAGTCTCTTTTCCAGTCTCATTACATACTTATACTTGTTACTGTTCTCATATTGCTGACATTAATAATATGGGGCTTCGGCTCAAACATCTTTAAATTACTCTTTTATCCCTCACCAGAGACAATGGATAAAAGTGCAATTCCAGAGATAAGCCCATGGGAATCATTAAGCCAGTACATTTTGCTTGCGGTAGCTGTCTACATGGCTTACAATCCGCCTCAAAGATTCGTCGAACTTATACAGGATGCGGTAAAACTAATACAATAAGAGATGAGGTACATTTCCATATATAACAATCAGACAATATCCTTAAATGATATTCCGGAACTTGAATATAATGAGTTTCTTAATGGCAATTGCGATTTGTTGTCAGAAAATCAGCAAAGGCACTGTGTAAATTTCTTCGGGTATAAAACAGGAGAGGTTGTCAGGTTGTATTGCTGCATTGCAGATGATGCTACACATGAGATATATCTGTCATCATCTCTAATTGAACCGGATTCAACCCTGCCTTCATTTACAGCGCAGAGCCACAATTTTGAGAAGTTTGAGAGGGAGATTCATGAGAACTTTGGTATTCAGTACTCCGACCACCCATGGCTCAAACCATACAGAAAAATAGAAAACTATCCGTTTTTAAGGTCTGAAAGCGAAGAGTTGCACGAGGTGGGTGTCGGACCAATTCATGCAGGTATTATTGAACCCGGACACTTCAGGTTTATCTGTAACGGAGAGCAGATTATGCATCTGGAAATTCAACTGGGTTACCAGCACCGGGGGATAGAACAGTTGTTCCTGCAGAAGAAAAAATTACTGGAACGTACAACTCTTGCAGAAAACATTGCCGGAGATACCACAGTTGGCCATACCACAACATTTGTGAACCTATGGGAGAGTCTTTGTGGATTTACTCCGGACACCTCTCTGGATTTTTCCAGGACACTGGCTCTTGAGTTGGAACGTATAGCTATTCACACCGGCGATATGGCGGCAATTTGCGGAGATATTGCCTATCAGTTGGGGAACTCTGTATATGGCAGGCTCCGTACACCAATAGTCAACTTCCTGCAGGAGTGGGGAGGGAACCGTCTTGCTAAAGGACTAATAAGAGCAGGGAAAATCAACTATCCATTTACGAAAGAACTTGCAGCAAGATTGTCTGAAATACTAGGGCAGTATGAGCCGGATTTCGATGAGATTACAGAAAAGCTTTTTAAGCTGCCAAGTGCCCTCTCCCGTATGGAGAAAACAGGAATCGTAAGCTATCAGGAGGTACTGGAGATAGGAACTGTAGGGATGGCTGCACGGATGAGTGGCTTGAACCGGGATATACGTACCTCGCACCCTTTTAATCTGTATAGTTCTGTAATTGAGCACTATCCTGTTATTAAACGACATGGTGACGTATACTCCAGGGTACAGATAAGGAAGGAGGAGATAAAGCAATCAATAACATATATTAAGAAACTTATTTCAGATGTTCCGGAGTTCAAAAAGCCGGAGAACGTTTTGTTAACTCCGGCCGGCGGAAAGTTTGTTCTCTCTCTTGCAGAGGGATGGCGTGGAGAGATCTGCCACTGTGCAATAACAGACAATTCAGGAAACCTGATGCTCTACAAAATAAAGGACCCTTCGCACCACAACTGGATGGCTCTGGCGCAGGCAGTGCGAAACAATGAGATATCTGACTTTCCTGTTTGTAACAAGAGCTTTAATTTGTCGTACTGCGGGAATGATTTGTAATGGGTTAATTTGCTAATTTGCTAATGTGCTAATTTGGGGAGAGATGGAGAAAAAGAATGTGGTATTGGAGAAGAGTATGGAGTTTGCATTGGAGATTATTGAGTATGCAGAGACACTTGAAAAGAAAAAGAAATATGTAGTAGCAAATCAGTTACTTAAGTCTGGGACTTCTATTGGAGCAAATATAAGAGAGGCGCAGTCGGCAGAAAGTAGACAGGATTTTATTCATAAGATTAAAATTGCTGCAAAAGAGGCTCAGGAAACAGAATATTGGTTAATGTTATGTAATCTGTCGGAGAATTATCCTTCAAATAGTTCGTTGCCGAAGAAATTGGATGAGATACAAAGATTGATTTCAAGCATTATAAGTACAGCAAAAAAGGGTAATTTGCTAATGGGTTAATGTGCTAATATGCTAATGTGCTAATTTGCTAATGTGCTAATATGCTAATGGGTTAATGTGCTAATGGGTTAATTACGCGTTAATAAATTGACGATTAAATATTAATAAGGCTTCTAAAAAACAACTAATTAGCACATTCGCATATTAGTAAATTAAATAATTAAAAATGTTAGATAATTTTAAAATAATGTGGCACCAGGGAAAGCAGTTCATTCCCGATGTTACAACTGCAAAGGTTCCGGGTATTTTCCGTGGAAGGCCCGTCATTTCAAATGCCAGTGCAGATGTTGAGCAGTTGGTTGATTTGTGTCCGACAAGAGCCATTACATCAGGAGCCGGTGCTGATGCCGGTGTCAGTATAGATTTAGGAAAATGTACCTTCTGCGGTGAGTGTTCAGTTAGGTTTCCGGAAAAGATACAATTCTCCGGTGATTATAAATTATCCACAAACGAGCGTGAGCGGTTGATTATATTAGAGGGAGATGATAATCCCGTTATTGTGAATCCTGCAACTGTCCGCAAGGAGATTCACCGTATGTTTGGAGGCTCACTTAAGCTAAGACAGATTTCTGCAGGTGGTGACAACAGCTGCGAACTTGAACTTAATGCCGCAAACAATGTACAGTTCGACATGAGCCGGTTCGGGATAGATTTTGTTGCTTCTCCACGTCACGCCGACGGCATTGTCATTACCGGTCCCATTACAAAAAATATGGCTGAAGCTCTGGAAATATGCTATAATGCAATTCCAAACCCCAAGATCATAATTCTTGCGGGAACCGATGCCATAAGCGGGGGCATTTTTGCCGACAGTCCGGAACTAAACAGGGAATTTATTGATAAACATTATGTTGATCTCTATGTTCCTGGTAATCCGGTTCATCCGCTTACTTTTATCAATGGAATTCTTAGTTTACTGGCCAAGAAAACTTAATCAGGTCAAATCGTCCGGTAGTCCCGGCAGTATTCCCTTGCTTATATATATTGGCCTGATGTACTTCCTCATCGATTTGCGACATACCTCAAACCATATTCCGGCAACTACCGTAATTACACCACCAATAAGAAGAGTGTGGGGAATGCCTATACCACTCGCAATACTACCGGCTATAAGGCTGCCAATCGGGTGTGTACCCATGAGGGCCATTGCGTAAAAACTCATTACCCTGCCTCGCATCTCCTCTTCTGCAATTGTCTGGAGAAGGGTATTGACACCAGCCAGTGTAAGAATCATGGATAGTCCTCCGGCAAACAAAACGAATAGCGAGAAGGTTGTGTTGTTTGAAAAAGACGATAATACAATTGTGATGCCTAATAAGCCGGTGTTTATTGATATAATTTTACCAAGTCCTAGAACCGACTTACGGGCAGCCATATATATTGCACCAGCCAATGCGCCACCACCAAGGGCAGACATAAGGAAACCCAATGTTCCTGCACCCCCTCCCAGTACCTCTTTTGCATAAGCAGGCAGAAGAACGATGAACGGAAAACCGGCCAGACTAAGTATGGCAAGCAGCAGAATCATTGTCCGGATAGGCATAGACTTAAATGTATAATTTATGCCATCCTTCATGCTTTTGATGAATTTACCCGCTATAACTACAGGTTTTTTATATGGGATTCTTATCATCATAAGGGCAGTAATGACCGCAACAAAGCTAAGGGCATTTAAAAGAAAACAGATACCTTCACCTACTGCTGCAATTGTAACTCCTGCAATTGCAGGGCCCACAAGACGTGCCCCGTTGAAAATTGCAGAGTTGAGAGCAATCGCATTTCCCAGATCTTCTTTCTTGTCTATAAGGTCAACAACAAGAGACTGTCTGGCAGGGGCATCAAAGGCACTTATAACACCGGCTAAAATGCTTAGGACAACTATGTGCCACACCTCAATCATGTCGAATAATACCAATCCGGCCATGACAAATGCATGAATCATAAAAGCCACCTGAGCAATAATCATTATCCTGAGGCGGTTGTACCGGTCTGTAAGTACCCCGGTAAAAGGCGAAAGTATAAAAGTTGGAATCTGGTTTGTAAAACCTACGAGTCCGAGCAGAAAGACAGATCCTGTAAGTCTGTAAACAAGCCAGCTCAGGGCAATATTCTGCATCCATGTACCAATCATAGAGATACCCTGACCTGTAAAATAGAGTCTGTAGTTACGTGAGTGGAGTGAAGAGAATATGTCTTTTAGTATCATCAATCAGGAACGAAGCATTATCTGTTTCAAAAATATAAAACTAATCGACAAAAGTATTACCTTTAATACAAAATCCCACCATAGACAGTGAAAACGTCAGTGAAATTTATATTGAACGGCACTCCGGTAGAAATTGATTTTTTACAGGAAAGACAGTTGTATCCCCATATTACAGTCATGGATTACCTCCGTGGGCACGCCCATCTTACCGGAACAAAAGAGGGGTGCGGGATTGGAGATTGTGGTGCCTGTACAGTATGCCTTGCAGAAAAAGATGTTTTTGGAAATACAATAATCTCGTCTGTGAACGGATGCCTTATAATGCTGGGAATGTTAGATAACAAGCATCTTATTACAATTGAGGGAGTAGCAAAAAACGGGAAGCTTCATCCTGTCCAACAGAGTTTGGTAGATAAGAGAGGGGCTCAGTGCGGATTCTGTTCTCCGGGCATGGTAATGTCGGCTTATGCACACTATCTAAATAATAAACCGTTCACCAGACCATCAATTGAAAGTTCTCTCTCCGGCAATCTTTGCAGATGCACAGGCTATGAAAGCATTATGCAGGCACTTCTGGAAGTGGGAAAAAATGGGAGGATAAAGGAGAAAATAGAGTTGCCCGATAATCCGAGGGATGAGCTCTTTATTGAAAAAAATGGGTGTGTATATATAAAACCACTTGATTTACACTCTCTTCTTAAGTACAAGCGATGGTACCCACAATATACATTAGTCTCTGGGGCTAGTGATCTAAGCGTTAAGTATAAAACAGAGCATCCGGAAAAAGTGTCTTTGATAGATATATCTGATATTGAAGAGTTGAAAGGAGCTTCTTTAGACAAGGATAGCCTGACAATAGGAGCCAACACCTCAATAGAATCGGCAAAAGAGGCTTTATCTGTATATTATCCTCAGGTATCGGAATACCTCTCCACTTTTGCATCTCTTCAAATAAGGAACAAGGCGTCCATGGCAGGAAGTGTTGCAGGAGCATCTCCTGTCGGAGATATTATGCCTCTTTTGCTTGCATTGAGGGCCAAGATAGTACTAACGTCAGATAAATCCAGCCGAACAATTGAGAGCAGGGATTTCAACACTGCGTATAGGAGACATATTATGGCCGATGATGAAATTATAGAAAAACTTATTTTCCCTCTACCCTCCGATAAACAAAAATTATTCTGCAGCAAGCAGTCAAAGAGAAAGGATATGGACATATCATCTATGACCTTCTGTATAAGCCTTACAATTGACAATGGAATAATGAGAAATGTCTCCACCGGTTTTGGAGGAATGGCTGCTGTTCCATATGCATCCGGCAAGATTGAAGAGTTTCTGACCGGCAAGCCATTTGTTGAGAAGACCTTTAAAGAGGCAAAAGCACTTGTCAGGAAAGAGTTCAGCACAATATCAGATATGAGAGGTTCAGCGGAATACAGACTCATGGTAGCAGAGAATCTGCTTATTAAGTGCTTTAATGATCTAAAATAGAGAGAAATGGATCTGGCATTAAAAAGAACGGCATCACATCTTACAGGGGAGACCAGATATGTAGACGATCTGGATAAGCCGAACAATGCACTGTATGGGTTTATATACAGAAGTAGTGTTGCTTATGGGAAAATAGAAAAGATAGACATTGAGGAGGCAAAGAGAGTAAAAGATATTATAGCCATTCTAAGCTATAAGGATATCCCGGGCAAAAACTTCATGGGCGCAGTCTTTGACGACGAACCTATTTTGGCGGAGGAGTATGTAGAGTTTATAGGACAGGCAATATTGCTAATTGCAGCAAAGAATAAATCTGCCGCATTTGAAGCAATTAAAAAGATAAAAGTAGACATTAAAGAGCTTGAGCCCCTGCTTGATGTAGAGGATTCTTATCAAAAAGGTAACTTCCTGTTTGATCCTCTGCATATTGTAAGTGGCGATGTTGAGGATGGTTTTGCAAAATCTGATTTTATTACAGAGGGAGAACTATGCACCGGAGGACAGGAACACTTCTACCTTGAGACACAGGCAGCAATGTCGGAACCAAGACCAGATGGTACAATTTTAGTTAAGACGTCAACCCAGAATCCATCGGAGAACCAGCTTATAATATCTCATGCATTAAAGCTGGAAAGTTCAAAAATAGAAGTGGTTACAGATATAATAGGGGGAGGATTCGGAGGCAAGGAGACCCAAAGCAACTGGTGTGCAGTCTGGACCTCGCTTCTGGCAAACCATTGCGCCAGGCCGGTGATTATGGTTTTGGACAGGAGAGAAGACATGCTAATCACCGGTAAGCGTCACCCTGTCAAAATCACATACAAAGCAGGCTTCAGCAAGATTGGGAAACTAAATGCATACAGTGCAAAATTCCTGTTTGACATCGGATTCAGTGCAGACCTCTCAAGATCAATAATCGAAAGGTCGTTGCTTCATCTGGATAACTCATACTATATTCCGGCAGTCAAATGTGATTTCTATCCATGCAGGACAAACAAACCGTCCAACACAGCCTTCAGAGGGTTCGGTGCGCCTCAGTCAATAGCAGCAATAGAGTATGTAATGGAGGAGGTATCAAGGGTTACCGGCATAGATGCCGCAATTGTGAAAAGCAGGAACTTCTATAGTAAGAATATTAGAAACACTGCCTCCTACGGACAGAAAATCAGAGACAACATTATTGCTGACCTCTATAAAGAGATTATTACCTCATCGGATTATTCCCAAAGAGTAAAATTATTGAAAGGGTTCAACAAAAGTTCAGAATGGAAAAAAAGGGGAATATCCATGGTGCCCGTTAAGTTCGGTATCTCATTCACAACCAGTTTTCTCAATCAGGGGGCTGCTCTGGTAAATATGTACAAGGACGGATCTATTGTGGTTCATCAAGGTGGTATCGAAATGGGGCAGGGGCTGTATGACAAAATGATGAATGTTGCCTCACGGGAGTTCGGTGTTCCAAAGAGCTCGGTCAGGATATGTTCTACAAACACATCGGTTATCCCAAACACCTCCGCAACTGCTGCCTCGACAGGATCGGACATAAACGGACATGCAATAAAACTGGCGATTGACAGGTTGAAAAGCAGACTGAATGATTTTATTTCATTAACCTATTCATGGGATAAGGAGGATATCGAATGGAAAAATTCCTATATATTCAGCAAAAGAAATCCTGAAATCAGATATCCTATTTCAGAAATTATAATTAAGGCATATCTGGCACAAATAAGCCTCAGTGAACAAGCCTATTACAAAACGCCGGGAATTTATTTCGACAGAGTTGTTGCAAGAGGGAATCCTTTCTACTATTATGTGTTTGGACTTTCGGTAAGCGAAGTCGAGGTTGATATGCTTACTGGTACCCATAAGATTATTCGGACCGATATCCTTCATGATACCGGAGAATCGCTTGATAAACTGATTGATAAAGGACAGATTGAGGGTGCATTTGTGCAATGTGCAGGTTGGGCAACGATGGAAGAGCTGGTTTATAACAATAAAGGGGCATTGCTGACAGCCAGTCCCGATAGCTATAAAATACCGGGTATAGCTGACATTCCTCAGGATTTCAGGGTAAATCTGTATGAAAAGAACCCTTTCAATGCCGGTATTTTAAAAAGCCGGGCAGTGGGTGAGCCGCCATTCATATACGGTTTGTCTGTCTGGCTGGCAATAAAAAATGCCATCTCATATTTCAATAAAAAGTCTTTCAGACTGGATTTACCTGCAACAAAGGAGAAAATATTAAAAAGTGCATACTCATATGTGGAAAAAGATAAAAAATAATACCTCTGTAATTTACATGGGTCTCACCTGGGGAGCAGCCGAACTGGTGCTGGGTTACTTCCTGCACATGCTCAAGGCTCCTATTACCGGTTCATTGCTTATGCCGGTTGGCATAATATGCATGATGAGTGTCTATATAAAAACGGGAAGCAGGAGTGCAACAGTTTTTACATCGGTAATTGCAGCAGCCCTTAAACTTCTCACCATACTTATTGTTCCTGTCAGCAGTTTCTATCTGGTAGTCAATCCCGTGGTCGCTATTCTGCTTGAGGGAATTGTTTTGGTAATCCCTATAGCACTTTCGCAGAAAAGGTTGTTCAACAGGATTATATACAACATTCTGTTGAACTTTGGGTCAATCAGCTTAGGTATATTTTTCTACAAAATCTGCTTCCTCTCTTTCCAGATAATATTGAAGGCAGAAACAGGAGCTCCGGCTTTAGGAATGTTAAGTATATCGGACAACTTCAGTTATCTGATAACCCAGACGTTTATAAGCGCCTTTTTGGTAACGTGCTATTTGATATTATACGTAAAGATTACTGTCTCTCCAGTCATGAAAAAAACCTTCAGTTGAGGAAGATCTTCTGCACCGGTGCAGATTAAATCAAGTTTTTCAGCAGATATAAGGTTTATCTCACCTTTATATTTCTGCATCATAACCCTGAGCGATTCTACAAGCTGTGGCCCCATAGCGGCTTTTACCTCATATACCTCTTTGTATTTCCCCTCCGGGCCAAGGGCCTTGATAGACTTTGCAAGACTGATTCTCATGTCGGCGGGTATCTCTTCAGGCCATACAAGTCCGGAAACAAATTCACCTGCAGCTAAACTTGGAATATTTGCCTCTGAGGCAATTTCCTCCATTTCTGCCTGTGAAACCTTCCCCGACGTGCTGATTTTTACTGATAGTTTTGCCTGAGGAACCTCCACTGCAAAGAATGTAATATGCGCACTGCCATAATAAACAGCGTTATAGCCATTCCATGTATATGGCTGAGCTGTTGCATATCCGGTCTTGTAATCGTTAAAGTTTCGCTGAGGCATTACCAATATCTGTATAAACTGTGTCGGGCTGCTTCCATATTTGGCCGTGTTAATGGCTCCGTCAATTTTGCATTCAAAAAGAGAGTACCCCGGAATCTGTACCCGGCCTGCCCATTGTTTAAAGTAATTGTAAGGAACAGGAGGTTTCACCTGGCAGAACGAAATAACTGTAATAAACAAAAGAGTTGCTGTAAAAATAAATTTTTTCATACCGGACAGTGTTAGTTGTATGGACTATATAGTTCTGTAAATAACAGAATTGATATTCATTCCAGCTCCTACGGATGCAAAGACAATAATGTCTCCCTTGTTAATATGGTGTGGTTCAAGTTTACCCTTTGTTATAAGATCAAGCAACGTTGGTAATGTTGCAACAGAAGAGTTGCCTAACTTGGAAATTGTCATAGGCATTATATCTTTTGGAGAGTCAGTCAGCTTATAAAGAGAGTAAAGCCTCTTTAGTATGGCATCATCCATCTTTCCGTTGGCCTGATGTATACGCACCTTGCTTATATCATTTATATCTGTGTTGCTCTTTTCGAGGCAATCCTTAATAGCCTGTGGTACTGTTTCGAGTGCATATTGGTACAGCTTCCGGCCATTCATTTTCAGGTACAAATTATCCTTTGTCTCGTTATCGCACTTGAATGAAAGACCCATATTTAGCATGTCTGAATGAGTGAAAGTATCTGAGCGGGTTTTGTGTGCAAGTATCCCTACAGGTGTTTCGCTCACCTTTGCCTCAAGAACAACGGCACCGGCACCGTCAGCATACAGCATACTGTCTCGGTCGTGAGGATCAGATATTCTTGATAGAACATCGGCCCCTATAACAAGAATTTTCTTTGCATCCCCCGATTTAATATAGTAGTCGGCCTGAATGACCGCCTGTAGCCAGCCGGGACATCCAAATGGGAGATCATATGCAATTGCATCGGGACTGACTATTCCTAATTTGTGTTTTACGCGGGCTGCCAGACTTGGTACAATATCTGTACGGCGATTATCACTTTTTACATCTCCGAAATTGTGTGCAACAATTACATAATCAAGCTCTTCCTTGTCTATGCCGGAAGATTTGATTGCCTCAACTGCTGCAAAGTATGCGATATCGGAAGTAACCAGATTGTCAGTAACATGCCTTCTTTCGGCTATAGTTGTTATTTCCAGAAACTTGTCGATTATCTCCTGATTGGGTTTTTCTATTTTCTTGTCGTTTTCGTAAAATTCCTTTGTGAGAAAACTCTCGTTCTTCACACACTCGGTAGGAATGTAACTCCCTGTCCCTGTTATAACACTATAAATTGCACTGCTCATACTTATCGCACAAAACTGTCTGCTGAGTTGCAGACGGGTCAAATTTAAGAAAAATTATTGACTTGAACGAGATTATACAGATGTCATATCTAGGGAGATGTTTATTATTATTTCATCCAAAGAGACAACATCAATTCCGGGAGCCATTGCCCAACCACTTTTTACAGGTGCGACAACAAAACTTTTAACAGGATTTATATCGGCGATGCCGTTATAATTTCCCTTTGTAAGTACCGGAGAGAGGGTTGCCTTGCATTCTATTGCAAATACTTTATTTCTCAATTCCATGACAATATCTACCTCTGCTCCATTATTGGTTCGGTAAAAGAAGAATTTTGATTCCGGGAAATGACCTTTTAAGTTAGTTAACACAATCTGCTCCCAAATTGAACCTAAAACAGGGTGCCCCGATAATTGTACGAAGTCGCCGAGCCCAAGCAGAGCTGCGGTTATACCGGAATCCGAGATATATACTTTTGGTGACTTAACAAGTCTCTTGCCAAGATTTGAGACATAGGGGGGTAGAACCTCTACCATGAAGGTTCCCTCCAGCAGGTCTATATAATTTCGAACAGTTGGACCACTAACCCCCAGAGAAGATGCAATTAAAGAGAGATTCGTCAGTTGTCCGTTTCTATGAGCCAGCATCTGCCATAATCTGCGCATTGTCTGAGTAGAAAATCCAGACCACTGTAAAAGATCCCTTTCCAGAAAAGTTGAGATAAAATCTTCTCTCCATTCAAGTGATATTTTGTTGCTTGATATTAATAAACTTCGTGGGAACCCACCCTGAGAAAAATATTTTTCAAAAGCATATTCTCCTCCTAATTCAGACCATAGGAAGGGGGTTAAACGCTTGTAAGATATGCGACCCGCCAGTGTTTCAGAACTCTGCTTCAAAAGATCGCGCGAAGCGGACCCGAGTATCAGGAAATTGCCATTTCCACCCCATTCGTCAACAAGACTGCGCAATAATGGAAATAATTCCGGTTTCCTCTGGATCTCGTCTATGCAGATTAGTTTGCCTTTCTGAGAAGATAAAAACCATTCAGAGTCATCTAACTTTCTCAAATCCGAAGGTCTTTCGAGATCTAAATAAAGAGAATTTTGATTTTGTTCCAAAATATGTTTGACCAATGTGGACTTGCCACATTGCCTGGGACCGATAACTGCTGTTACAGGGTAATTGTTAATCGATTCTAAAACGGAAAGTTCAATATTTCGGGAAATATACATGTTGGCCATATAACTAATTTACCATACAAATATAATATTATAATTTAAATTTGCATGGATGAGCGGGTCTATTTTGCCATTGCTTCGGCTCTAAGTTCCGGTGGCATCTTTTCTATTGCATACCTCAAAGCAGTACGAGGCATTACCGCCTTGTTCTTCATAACATACTCAAATACCTCTTTCTGGTGAGCCTGGCTGGCAACCTTGAGCATCCAGCCGTAGCCCTTCTGAACCATGTCGTCACCATCCATAAGCATGATATCGGCCAATTCAAATATCTCAGTAAGAAACTTTCCTCTTCTTGCAGGAACAATAAGCGATACTGCTGCTGCCCGTTTCATCCAGCGGTTTGGCGATTTTGCCCACCTCTTTAGTTCTGGCAAGAACTCAGGATACATCTCAAGGAAAGAGCCAACGGTATGGTTACAGAGCGTATCGCATGAGGCCCAGTTGTTCAGATATGTTCCAACCCATCTTTCAAGAAGATAAAAATCTTCCGGAGTGAATTTTTTGTTTATGAAGTATGACCAGTTACATGCAATAAAAGACTCTTCCATTAACCCAGACCTCCAGAGCTCCTCACATAATTCAAAAATCTCAGCTTTAGGCAGATCCTTAACCACTTTGAAATTTTCCTTTGCAATAATGCCGACAACAGCAGACCTTACCCCGTACAGATTAACCTCTTCCTTAAAAAATCTCTCTCCGCTCTTTTTGGTCCTTTCATCGGAATTTGTCGTGAGGTCGTGCCGGATTTTTGTTACTATTCCCTTTCTATTCATATTTTTTAATGCCATTTATAAGGAGTGTCTGAAAGTGGGTCAATCTCCATAAGTCTGCGCACACCCTTGCTTTTATTGTTCTGCCACCAGTCATAGTATGCATTAGCGGCACTCTTGTGTGCATCACTGTCAAAAACCATCTTTAATCCGGTTGTATTTCGTAATGACAAAATAGGGTTCTGAGAAGGGAACCCGGCAAAAAGATATTTGCTGTCTATGGCTTTTGCTCTCACAGACTCAATTGTCCACAACACATACATACCCAACTTGCATTCATTGTAATATAATGAAGAGTGCATGCTGTGAGGGAAATTGGATATGATCTGAGGATCGTTCCTGTATTCGAGCAGGGCAGGAATGTCATTGACAGAAAATGCAGGCAGGTACAAAGAGTCGTAGCTGTTTGATTTAAGCAGTCCAATAAATCGCTCCACATTTGCACCATTAGTCTCTTCAATTGCATTTTTTTCACATGAGGTGAATCCGATGAGGGAAATTACCAGCATGATAAATAATCTTAATGTTCTCATGGTAATTTGTTTATAATTATGTTTAAAGGTATAAATAATTACTTTACAGAAATACAATAATCACAAAAAATATTGTAATATTGAAAATTGTGCAAGGACAATATAGCATGGTTTAACTCTATTTTAAGCACTTTCATCCCTCTTTTTGGCACCTCTGTAAACAATATTTTAGGGCTGACTTTACATCGGAATACTTTTGTCTCCCGAAAAAATTGAATTGAGTAAAAAGAAAATGAAAACAAAGAAATTAATTTTATGTGCCTTGCTGGCACTGTTATCTATGACATCCTATGCTAAGGATGGTGACCACAGATTCGGATTTGAAATCAACGGAGGGACATCTTTTCCAACAAGAAAATTAGCAGGAACAACACTTAAGACAGGAGTGGGACTTGAGGGGACTTTCCATTTCAGGATATTGAAACATACGGGTTTATATGCCGGGTGGGGTTGGAACAAGTTTTCTGCAGAAGAGTCATATGCGGGAACTGATATGGATTTTGAAGAGACGGGGTATGTGTTCGGACTTCAATTCAGACATTCTGTTGCGAAATCACCGGTCTCGTTCTTTGTAAGGGCAGGAGGGCTTTATAACCATATAGAGATAGAAGATGAGGAGGGAGATATTATTGCAGATACAGGACATGGTCTGGGATGGCAAATTGCTGCTGGCATCTGTCTTCCTTTGGGAGGAAACTGGTGTATAGCTCCCGGGATAAAATACAACTCCCTCAATAGAGATGTTGCAATAGAAAATGTAACAACAGAATTGAAGCAGGACTACATTTCGCTAAGGGTGGGGGTTATTTGGAAATTTTAACTTCATAATATTTATATTTGTCTGTGATATCAGATTTACTAAACAGGGCAAACAAGACATTTCCATGGGGCAGGCTTTTCAGACTGCTCCTTATACTTGTGATATCCATGCAGTTCGTAATTATTACGTACAACCACTTTAGCGGATTTTACAAACTCGACAATATTTCCCACTTTTTTATCAGGCTTGGAGTTGGAACAGTATTAGGACTAATCGCAGCCTATCTTGTAGCAATTCCGGACCTGCTGATTATAGGATATCTTAACAAATCTTTTAACTGGCACAGGAAAACACTATCCAGAGTTGCGTTGCAGCTGTTGCTGACTATTCTTGCAGCAGTAGCAACATCTACACTAATTACACTTATATCAAATTCAATATCCGCATACAAGGAGGGTCTAGGAATAATACTTGTCTATAACGCACTGATTTCATCGGTGGTCAACATTATTCTCATGGCGATATTGGAGGGGTGGCAATTCTCAATGGAAAGTACAAAAGCAAGGATAAGAGCCGAGAAACTGGAGAGAGAGTTGTCGCAGGTACGTTTTGAAGTGCTCAAGAGCCAGATAAACCCTCACTTTATGTTTAATAGCCTGAATGTACTCTCCGGGCTAATTGAGAAAGATGTAAACAGGGCCCAGAAGTTCATAGACGAATTTTCACAAATATACCGATATGTTCTTGAGACAATAGAAAAACCGGTAGTTTCACTGAGTGAAGAGTTGGGATTTGTACGCTCTTATATATTTCTGCAGCAAATCAGATATGGAGAGTCGCTTCGGCTGAAAGTTGACATACCCTCGCATAATCTTCAAAAACTTTTGCCCCCTTTGTCTTTGCAGACTGTTTTGGAGAATGCAATCAAGCATAATATAGTAAACGATTCACAACCATTGAATATAGAGATTTATGCAAATGATAGCTGGTTATATGTTAAAAACAACATTCAGCCGAAAATTTCTGCCGGAAGATCAACAGGTATAGGTCAGCAAAACATGATAAAAAGATATTCGATGATAAGTGAAAGAGTTCCTGATTTTATGCTTGGAGCCGACAGCTATATTGCAAAATTACCTTTAATTGAAAGTGACTATGATTAGGATCTTAATAATAGAGGACGAGATAATTGCCGCAGAAAGGCTGGAAAAAATCCTGAAGGAGATAGACGGCAACATTCAGGTAGTTGCTAAAACCGGATCTGTTAAAGAATCTGTGCAATGGCTCTCTTCCAATAGTGCCGACCTTATATTTCTTGACATTCAGTTGTCGGATGGATTAAGCTTCTCTATTTTTGACCAAATAAAGGTCGGCACTCCTGTAATATTTACAACTGCCTATGACCAGTATGCCATTAAGGCATTTAAACTTAACAGCATCTCCTATCTTTTAAAACCCGTAAAAAAAAGTGAACTTGAAGAGAGCTTGATCAAGTACAGGCAGAACAAGATAACCCAAAACCCTGACTTTGATGCCCTGCTGGCAGAAATCAGAGGCAAAACACCGGAATACAGAAAGCGGTTTCTAATACAGATTGGAGACAAATTCAGAAAAATAGAAATAGAGAATATTGCATATTTCTATGTATCAGACGGATTTGTTTCTTTGAAAACCTTTGAAGGACACTCATATCCAGTAGACATAACATTAGATATAATCGAAAATACAGTTGACCCTGAGAGATTCTTTCGGATCAACAGACAGTATCTGATATCACTGCAATCAATTACAAACATGACCGCCTGGTCGAGGAGCAGGATAAAAATTGTACTGAACCCAGCTGTGGAAAATGATGCAGAGACAATCGTAAGTATAGACAGGTCAGCAGATTTTAAAAACTGGATGAACAGATGATAAAGAAAGCTATAAAGAGAACTTTAGAAAATCACCATCAATAATCAGCAGCTTCACACCGTTTTCTGTAATGGAACGGTGAGAACTTAGTTCGTCAGAAACGACGTAAGTCATACCTTCTGTCAGAATGAACTTCTCGCCGTTTTCCATTTCACTCACAAAGGTTCCCGACAAACAATGCACAATGTGTCCCTTTTTGCACCAGTGGTCGGCCACGTAGCCTTTTGAATATTCTACAATCCGTATTCTAAGCTCTTCATATTGGCAGGTTTGCCAGTAAGCAACACCTGTCTCACCCTTATGTTCCGTCTTTGGAACATTTGCCCAATCAATAGTTTGAAATGGGATGTTTTTATTGTTTGTTGCCATTGTAAACCTGATTTTCCTGTTCGGCCACACGTATAAATGTTGTCCGTTTTGTAAGTTCCTTAAGTTGAGAAGCTCCCACGTAAGTACATGTGCTGCGAATTCCACCTAATATGTCCTGTAGAGTATCCTCAACTTTACCACGATAAGGCACTGTAACGGTTTTGCCCTCACTGGCCCGGTACTCGGCAACACCTCCGGAATGTTTCTCCATAGCTGTTGATGAACTCATGCCATAGAACAGCTTGACCTTCTCGCCGTTTTTTTCAATCAGTTCGCCGCCACTTTCATCATGTCCGGCAAGCATACCTCCCAGCATGACAAAGTCGGCCCCGGCACCAAATGCCTTTGCCACATCGCCTGGTGTGGAACAACCCCCGTCACTTATAATCTGACCGCCCAAACCATGAGCAGCGTCGGCACATTCAATTATTGCAGACAGTTGCGGATAACCTACTCCTGTTTTAATACGTGTCGTGCAGACAGAGCCGGGGCCGATACCAACCTTGATTATATCTGCGCCTGCAAGTAAGAGTTCCTCAACCATTTCGCCGGTGACAACGTTTCCTGCAATGATTACCTTGTCGGTGAATTTTTTGCGGGTTTGCTTTACAAAAGCAACAAAGTGCTCGGAATAGCCATTTGCAACATCTATGCAAATGAATCTCAGCTGTGGATTTGTGTTTATAATCTGGGTAAGCTTTTCAAAATCACCCGGGCTGGTTCCAGTACTTACTGCTATGAAATTTTCTATCCCCACAGGAGAATTCATTATAAATGTATTCCACTCATCCACGGTATAGTGCTTGTGAATTGCCGTAAACAACTTCTGCTTTTGCAGAGCCAGTGCCATCTCAAAGGTGCCAACCGTATCCATATTGGCTGCCATTACCGGTATTCCTGTCCACTCACTTTTAGTGTGCAGGAACCTGAATGTGCGTTCAAGCTTAACCTGCGACCTGCTCTTTAAAGTAGAACGCTTCGGCCGGAACATTACATCTTTAAAACCGAGTTTAATATCGTATTCTATTCTCATAATGGTAGTAAAGTTAAGACATATTAATTGCTTTACAATATCATTTTAAGATAAAAAAGGGGCCTTTTGATGGCCCCTTTTTATTCATTTAGGTTTTACATGATTTCAATAAGTTTAACAGGTCTTGGTTTTGCCTCCTCTTTTTTAGGAATCGATATTTTAAGGATCCCATTATCATACTTCGCAGTAATTTTATCGCTTTCTACAGTGTTTGGTAAAGTAAAGGAGCGGTTGAAAGATTGATAACTAAACTCTCTGCGGGTGAACATCTGCCC
>CAZREC010000040.1:0-22271 GCA_964599025.1 uncultured Muribaculaceae bacterium
CTCTCTTGCCCTCCATAGATTCGAAAAGGGCTGTCTCCTCACCGCAGATATATGCACCGCTGCCCATGAAAATCTTTATAGAAAAATCGAATTTGATTTCGCGGCAATAGTATTCAAATTCATTTATTGCTTTATTCAGTTCTGTCTGAAGGAAAAAATATTCACCCCTCAGGTAGATGAACCCGATTTTTGCGCCTATAACGTGTCCGCATATAGCTATTGCTGTTAAAACTTTGAATGGAACCTTGGACAGTATCTCCCGGTCCTTGAATGTTCCGGGTTCGCCCTCATCTGCATTGCAGATAACATATTTTATATCGTTAACCTCCTCGGCAGAAATCTTCCATTTGAGACCGGTCGGAAAACCGGCTCCGCCTCTGCCTTTAAGTTCTGAACTTATGAGTTCGTTAATAAGTTCATTCGGAGGTCTGTTTATATTGTTTTTCAGAACCTCTTCCCAGTCGTTTTCATCCTTGAAAATGAAATCGGCTCTTTTAAGTTGATAGTTAGTTGACATTTTGCCCTCCTTCATTTTTTCTGTTCAAATACTCACTTAGAATTTCACGGACCTTCTCTGGTGTAAGTTCTGTGAAAACATCATTGTTGATAAGCATAGCCGGAGCTTTGTGGCAAAATCCAAGACAATTGGTCTGTAGAAGAGAGAAACTTCCGTCGGGAGTAGTCTCTCCCACTTTAATTTTCAACATATCTTCGATTGCCAGCAGAATTTGCTTTTCCCCTTTCATGGAACAAGTTATGGTTTTGCAGATACGTATAATGTATCTGCCCATTTTCTTGTATTCCAGGAAAGAGTAAAATGTGGCCGTACCGAAAACTTCAGTCGCCGGCAGGTCCAGTTCACGGGCAATCTCAATCATTGAGTACTCAGACAGATATTTTTCCTGCTCAACGACTCCTTGAAGAATCGGCAGCAGACTATGTCTGTCCCGGCCATGCAGGTCGGCAAGATCCTTGATTAGTTCAGTAATAGGTTTCATTCAAAAATATTTAAATTGTGAAATTAAACTACCTTATTAACTGTTGTGGGCAGGCCATGAAAAAAGACCAGGAAGTCAAGCTCTTATCTTAACTCTCTGGCCTTATAAAATTGATACATCCATATATAGCCTGTATGTGAAAATTATTCAGTGTAAATATACAAATAAAAACAAGAATAAAAAATTCCTCTTTTTCATAGGGTATTTCATCTCTGGACGATCTTAATGGTACAAGCAAACATTACAAATTTTTTTAAATTAAACAGATATGAAAACAATAGTAAAACAAGCCACAAAGTTACTTTTGATTCTCCTTTTAATTTCCGGTGGATCTCAGCTTTGGGCGCAAAGTAACAAGGACTACTTTGCTGTAAGAGGGGTTGTAAAAGACAAAATAACCCAAAAAAGTCTGGCCTATGCAAATATCTCTGTTCATGGAACAAACATTGGTACAATAGCCAATATCAATGGTGAGTTTTCAGTTAAAATCAAAGATTCCCTTAATGCAAAATCAATCGAGGTGTCACACCTCGGGTATTCTACATTTTTACTTCCTGTTAATGGAGACAATATAAAGGAAGTAACTATCTATCTTTCACCAAAGGCAAACCTGCTGGATGAGATAACAGTCTATTCGCTGGATCCTCGCGCCTTGGTAGAGGAGGCAATCAGTAAGATTGAAAAAAATTACAGCTCTACAACAGATGTACTTTCTGGCTTCTATCGTGAAACAGTAAAAAAGAGAAGAAGTTACATAACTGTATCGGAAGCAGTTGTTGATATTTACAAAAGCCCTTATACAGAGGGAGTAGAGAAGGATATGCTTCAAATAAACAAAGGACGTAAACTTGTCAGTCCAAAACCTGACGACACCCTTATGGTCAAGCTGCTGGGAGGTCCTAACCTGTCTATATATATAGATATAGTAAAGAACCCCGATCTTATCCTTAATATGGAAACACTCTCTAATTATAAGTTCTTTATGGAACAATCGGTTGTGATTGACGAGCGTCCTAATTATGTAGTAAGTTTCAAGCCACAAGTAGTACTTCCGTATGCATTGTACTATGGAAAGCTTTATATTGACAAACAAAATCTTTCTGTGTCACGTACAGAATTCAGCCTTAGCATGGACGACCGCAACAAGGCAATCCAGGCAATACTAAAGAGAAAACCATTCAGTATGAGGTTCAAACCGGAAGAGATTTCATTCCTGGTAACATACAAGCAGAGAGACGGATTAGCTCACCTGAATTATATAAGAAGCGAAGTTAGGTTTAAATGCGACTGGAAGAGACGTCTGTTCTCAACTAACTATACAATAGTATCAGAAACAGTAATAACCGGAGGAAAGACCGATGTGTTAAATAAAATCCCGCACAGGTTTGCATTCAGTAACAACCAGTCACTATCTGACAAAGTAATCAGTTTCTTTGACAAGGATTTCTGGGAAGATTACAATATAATAGAGCCTGACGAGTCACTGGAATCGGCAATAGGAAGACTTAAAAAAGAAGAAAAGAGATAAATCAGACACTTTTTGTATATTTGGGATGAGTATTCATTAAGACAACAATATGCTGAACGATCTGTTGCTGATAAAAAAGGTAAGAGAGGGGGATATAAAGACATTCGAAGAGATATTTCGGAAGTACTACTCCCCCCTTGTCTTTTTCTCGGTAAGTATAACAGGAAGGATGGATGTGTCGGAGGAGATTTTACAAGATCTGTTTTATGTGTTGTGGAGGGACCGCGAAAACCTGCAGATATTACGTTCACTTAAAGGATATCTCTATTCGGCAGTAAGAAACCGCTCCCTTCAGTTTTGCGAACGGAAAAAGCTAGACAATAGCTACAGGGAGAGTCTGCAGGCACCAGATGTGGAGATTGACGGGATGGATCCGCAGGAGAGTATGGAATACCGGGAGCTGGAGAGCGTAATAAACAAGACTATGGACAGGATGCCGGAAAGACGTCAGCAAATTTTTAAGATGCATCGTTTCGAAAACAAAAAATATATGGAGATAGCAGATATTCTCTCACTCTCCGTTAAAACAGTAGAGGCCGAAATAAGCAAGGCTCTAAAAACATTAAGAAAAGAAATAGAATATCATACAAGTGTATTATGACATTAAAGGATAACAACAAGACAGATCAGGCCTGGAACCGGCTTCATTTAAGGCTGGAACAGGATGGGTTGCTTGAAGAAAAAGTGGTGACAACGCAACCCATATTCCGGCATGCTGCATTAAAATGGGCGGCAAGTCTGGCAATTCTGGTAACAGCAACACTGTTCATCATAAATGGCGTAAATACATCACGCCCCGAAATGCTCTCAATGTATAACAGCGACGAGAATTCCACTTACGTAAGTACCCTTGAAGACGGCTCAGTAGTCTATCTGGCCGGAAATTCCACCTTATCATATCCTGAACATTTCAAAAAGGGCAAAAGAGTGGTTTTCCTCAAGGGAGATGCTTTTTTTGAGGTAAGCAAAAATCCCGATGCTCCATTTATAATTGAAACCGGCCTGATGAAAATTGAGGTACTTGGGACATCGTTCAATGTAAAAAGCTCAGGCGGAGCATATCCTTCACTATCGGTTAATACCGGAGTTGTAAAGGTGACTCTTAAGAGTGACGGGCAAAGTACTAAAATTGAAGCAGGAGAGACGGTTGTGGTCCAGTCTGACCGACTCCGGAAAATGGACACACAAGATCTGGAGCAGTTTTCACGTTATGCAGAACGCATGCACTTCAAGGATGAAAGACTTTCAGACGTAATAAGAGTTATCAACCGTAAAATAACAGGAGTACAGATGGAAATCTCGCCTGAGCTGGAAAATCGCTTATTAACTGCAACGTTTTCAAATAATTCCGCAGATTCAATGGCACAACTGATATGTATCGCCCTTAATCTGAAATCTTCTCAGGATCAAGACACTATTCGTATTCATGAATAATTATGATAAAAAGAGCCGGGTGCCTTCTTAATTTTATTTTACTGTTCATTTTGATGTCTGACCCGGTAAATGTACTGGCAGATGATCAGAATGGACAGAATATTAAAATCAATATGCCTAAAAGCAAAGGGAGCATTTACGAACTGCTTAACCGTGTTTCGGGCCAGTCGGGATATCTTTTTATATATGACAGTCAGCTTATCGAAAACGATAAGGTTGCAAGGATCCCCGCCGGGGAATATACATTACAGGAGGCAGTACATAAAATAACCGGTAATGACGAGTTGAAAATAAGAATAATGGGGAATCATATTTTGTTGTATGTTCCCGTTAAGGAGGATATAAACCTGCCGGAAGTGGTGAAAACTGATGAACAGAAATTCTTCTCTCTGGAGGGTACCCTCACCGATCGTATTTCAGGTGAACCAATTGTTTACGGAACAATCAGTGTAAGCAATTACCCATTTGGTACAGTTACAAACCAGAACGGAGTATTTAAACTCACTCTTCCCGACTCGCTTATGACATCAAACATAAGGTTTTCACATATTGGATACATTACAAGAGAGATAGGGGCGGCACTTCTAGCAGAAGGCCACATAAACCTATTCTTAGACCAGAAAGTGATACCTTTACAGGAGATTGTTGTGCGAGTTGTTGATCCTCAACGGACCATCAGGGAGATGATGCTGAGAAGAAATCAGAATTATTCTCATGACCCTGTCTATCTTACAGCATTTTACAGAGAAGGAGTTGAATACAGAAGCAGCATGACATTAAGCGAAGCTGTATTTAAAATATATAAAACCGGATATGTGAGCAGCGCAAGCAGTGAACAGGTGAAGATGCTGAAAATGCGTCGGATAATAAATCCGGACGATAAGGACACTCTTGTTGCTAAGATAAAGTCAAGCATAAACTCGTGTTTGTTACTGGATCTGATAAAAAATCCTCCGGATTTTCTTCTGCCGGAAAATCAGCAGTTGTATGTTTACTCTCACACAGACATTACAACAATTGAGGACAGAAGGGCTTATGTAATATCATTCATACAAAATGAACTTATAACAGATCCCCTCTATTGTGGGAAACTATACATAGATGCAGAAAATTTCTCGCTCTTGAAAATTTGTTTCGAGATTAATCCGGCTTATGTCAGAAAGACTTCGGACGACCTGATAGTAAGAAAAAGTAAAAATTTTGATGTGGCAGCAGATAAAGTTGTATACGAAGTTACCTATAAACCATGGAATGGTATTTATTATATAAATCACATAAGGGGTGACCTCAACTTCAGGGTAAGAAAAAAGGGCAGGCTCTTCAGCTCAGATCTGCATGTCTGGTTCGAGATGGTCAACTGTAATACAGAGACGCAGAAAGTAACACGTTTCACAAATGAAGAGAGGATATCTACAAGAGATATTTTTTCTGAGACAAACTTCAAATACGACAGTAACTTTTGGGGAAACCTCAATGTAATACTTCCAGAGGAGAAACTAAAGGAGGTCATTAAGCAGTACAACTTCAACCAGACGAATAAATAATCCGCTAATATCTTTCGTCTACACATTTTCCTGTTTGGTCTACATTAATTGCACGTAGAATTACCTGTAAATACATTTGCGATGTACTAAACTCACAAGTGTATGCGTAAATTTATATTATTGCTTATTATTGTAATTGCCACACCGTTTATTGCCGGAGCCCAGTCTGTGGAGAACCTCAGGTTAATAAGAGATTACAGAGGCAATCTGGATGATATACTTACAAGCATTGGTAAGGACTTAAAGATACGTTTTGTATATGATTCTACACATATAGGCAGATACAGGACAGCCTTCAACCGTTATGAAGAGAAGACAGTGGGAGGAACACTGAAGGTTATGAGAAATGCCTGGGATATGGTTACACTTGTAGGGAAGGATGGCTATATATATATAGCAAAAGACTCGGCTCATCTTGTTCTTTTACAGCAGAATAAATATATGTCCACACAGACTGTCGAGACAGAGCACAGAGAAATAAGAAGCAGAATGGAACCGGTTAAAAGGAACTTCCTGCTCTCCGGGGAGATATTCGACAAAACAAACGGAGAGAGGATACCGTTTGCCTCTGTATACATTCAGGGAACAACACAGGGAGTGTCCACAGACGCCAACGGACATTTTGCTCTGGAAAATGTTCCGAGTGATACATCAGTAATTGTAGTCTCGTATCTCGGGTACGAGACAAGAGAGATAGAACTCGTGCCAGACAGTCATAATAATCCGCTTACGATAGAGATAGAACCCCAGAAGCAGGAGATTGCTGAGGTATTTATCTACGGACGTAAAAACGACAAGGCACTTCAGCAGTCCACATCTGAACATAAAATAAAGATGGCTCCCGTTGCATTAAAGGTTTTGCCTAACGTAGGAGAGAAGGATATCATGAGGGGATTTCAGCTCATGCCCGGAGTAAGTGCTTCAAATGAAGGCTCTTCGGGCATGTACGTCAGGGGAGGGACACCCGACCAGAACCTTATTGTTTATGATGGTTTTACAGTTTATCATGTTGATCATCTTTACGGATTCTACAGTGCATTTAACTCAAATGCAATAAAGGATGTACAACTTTACAAAGGTGGCTTTGAATCAAAATTCGGAGGCAGACTTTCCAGTGTTACAGAGATAACAGGAAAGGACGGAAACACAAAGAAATTGAGTGTTGGTGCAGAGGTGAGCCTTTTAAGCTTTAACGCTTGCGCAGAGATACCAATAGGAGATAAAATCACCTCACTTTTTGCGTACCGGCGTTCATATCAAGGATATCTCTATAAAAAAATATCTGATCAGAATAGTTCATCCACCGTGAGTTCTCTTCCTAAGTTTGGAGGACGCACGGCCCAGGCAAACTCATATTTCTATGATATAAATGGTAAAGTAACAATCAAGCCTACAGAAAAAGATATAGTTTCTATGAGTTTTCTAAACGGAACCGACTATCTGGACAACAGCCCCAGATTTGGCATGCCAAAAGGGGGCTTTCCGGGGGGAGAGGAGTCGGGAATGACAATTAAGATGGACAATTCTGACTATACAGAATATGGAAATATTGGAGGCAGCGGACGATGGGCGAGAAAATGGAACGAAAAACTCACCTCCAATCTGCTGCTGGGTTACTCAAACTTCTATAGTACACGTGATCAGAGAAGGTCAATAACGTTTTCCGGAGAAAACGGAAAAGGGAACCTGAAAAACGGCATACTTGAAGACAATAACCTTATTGACTACAGCTTGAAAAATGACTGGAAATACAGCTTTAACGACCGGAATATACTTGAGGCAGGTCTGTTCGGGACATATTACGATATAGCATACAGCTATTCACAGAATGACACTACTAAACTTCTTGATAAATCGGCCCGCTCTGTACTGGCAGGACTTTATCTACAGGACAAAATATCTTTTGCAGAAAACAAGATCACAATCACTCCCGGTTTGAGGGTCAATTATTACAGCGAGACGGGTAAACTATATATGGAGCCAAGATTATCTGCGAGTTACAAGTTTTCGCAAAAACTGAGCATGAATCTGGCGACAGGTTATTATTCCCAGTTTGCAAACAGGGTAGTAAGAGAGGATGTCATGTCGGGCAACAAGGATTTCTGGATACTGTCAGACGAGAAGGATATTCCTGTAAGCTCATCTACACACTTCAACCTTGGCTTGAATTACGACCTTCCGGACTATCTTTTTAGTGTTGAGGCCTATTATAAGTTAAACCACAATGTTACAGAGTATACAACTAGGTTTAACACAAGACCCGATTCTCAGACAAAGGTGTCTGAACAGTTTTTTACAGGGAACGGCTATGCAACAGGGGTAGAGTTTCTGGCCCAGAAGAAGGCAGGTAACTTTAACGGTTGGGCAAGCTATACTATAGCAGAAGCCAAAAACAGGTTTCCTGCACAGTCCGGCAAATATTTCTTTGCAAATCAGGATGTCACACATGAATTTAAAGTTGTCGGGATATATAAAATAGGTAACTTCGACTTTTCTGCCTCATGGATATATGCGTCCGGCAGACCATACACTGCTCCTCTGGGAGCATACTCAATGGAGTTGCTTGATGGAACAACTGCCGACTATTTCTCAGTAAGTGACAAAAATACATTCCGGCTCCCTGCATACCACAGATTCGATATATCGGCATCGTTCCGTTTCAATATGTTCGGAGGATCGGGTCAGCAGAACTCAGTCAGCTTCTCTATATTCAACCTTTATAACAGGAACAATATAAGTTCAAAACAATTCCAGATAGTGGACCATACAATACTGGAGAGTGGTGTAAGCTACCTTGGAATTACACCTAACCTATCCTTAACCATTAAATTTTAATACATCATGCCGGGATTTTATAAAATAATGATAATTATCACTGCTGTTATGCTGACTGCATGCCAGAAAACAGAGGTTGCCGATTTTCAGGATAAAGCTGTTGTGGAAGCTTATTTGTTTGCAAACCACGTACCGGTTGTCAAAGTATCCAAACTTATACCGTTCTCAGGCAGTGCCACCTTTTCTGATATGGATATAGACAAGCTATCCATTCAGATAACTGAGAAGAGCACTGGAAATATATATCTGCTGTCTGCAGTTGGTGAGGGAAAGTATAAAAATGAATCTCTTATTGTGAAAACAGGAGAGAGCTATAGTGTTACCTTCCCTTATAATGGAGAGGTTGTAGATGCAACCACTACTGTGCCCGCGAAGCCACAGAAAGTAAAAGCCACGCCGACATCTATAACTGTAACCCAACCCGGAGAGATGGGAGGAGAACCGGGTGGAATGCCTGGCAGACCGTCAGATATTATGATAACCTGGGAGAATAGCGAAAAAAGTTATTATCTTATAGTTGTACAGAATATGGAGACATCTCCTGTAGCAATATACGACGAAGACGAAGAGGAGGAGAGACCATCCATGAGCTTCCGTTCTGAACCCACACAGGCCGATAGTTGTAAAATCAACTCAATGACATTTCAGTACTATGGAAGGCACAGGGTTATTGTAAATAAAATACAGCCGGAATATGCATTACTATACAGCAACAACAGCAACAGCTCTCAGTCTCTCACAGAGATACATGCAAATGTTTCAAACGGTTTCGGTATTTTCACTGCGATTAACTCAGATACTCTGTTTGTCAGAGTTTTAAAGCCCTAGGCAAAATCAAGGAACCTGCTGTAATTCTCTTTGTAACTATTGCTTAAATGAAGGCAGGTATTACCATGGAGATAGATACATCCTTTCTGAAACTCCTTCAGATAGTTCATATTCACAATATTTGACTTGTTTATTCTCACAATCTCAGGCAGACTGAGAATCTCACCTATTGACTTAATTGTATGCTTTGTAATAATGGGTTTGGACTGAAAAGATGTAAAAACCTTTACATAATCTTTAAGCCCCTCAATATATATAATGTCAGACTCTTTAAGCTTTATGTTTTTGTATTCACATTTGAGCACTATGTGTGATTCCGGCATATGGTTTTCCGATCTGGACATAGAATAAAATAACCGCGCTTTCTCCACGGCCTGTCTGAAACGTTTTATTTTAATAGGTTTAAGAACATAGTCCAGAACATTGTGGGCAAAACCCTCAACAGCATAGTCGGGATGAGCTGAGACTACAATAACCATAGGGGGGGCATCCATCTTTTCAATAAGCTGTAAACCATTGAGCATTGGCATCTGAATATCTGTAAAAAGAAGGTCCACAGAGTGATTTTCAATAAACCTGAGCATCTCTGCAGGATTGCGGCCGTAGTTTATAAGTTCAAGTTCGGGAAACTGCCGGATATTGTCGCAAAGGAGCTCCAGGGCATACTTTTCATCGTCTAGGGCAACACATTGTATCATCTGCAGTCAATTTTTAATGTTACCACAAACCATTGGTCATCCACTCTCTTTTCTTCAAACTCATGCCTTCCCGGATACAGCAACTCCAGTCGTCTTCTGATATTGGCCAGACCCAGCCCTGAGTATGTAGAAAGGGAGGTACTATCCTGCTTTGAGTACTTATTCCTCACTTTAGCAGTCAGTATTCCGTTTTGTGTGCTCAGAGATATATCTATTAAAGGCGAAGAAACCATGGATGTCCCGTGTTTGAAGGCATTTTCAATAATTGGTATCAGCAGCATTGGTTCAACCATTATGTCTGTCCCCGACTGTGTAAAAGTGGTACTTATCTCAACTTCGTTGTCAAAACGCAGCCTTTGCAGCGAAAGGTATTGCTCAATAACCATAATTTCATGACTCACCTTGCTTTTGTCACGTGTGTCGTAGAGCATGTATCTCAGAATATCAGATAATGTATTAACTGCAGTCTCAACCCTTTCCGGGTACTTTCTGGAAAAGGCAACAATCATGTTCATTACATTGAATATGAAGTGTGGGTTTATCTGGTTTCTCAGGAAAGATATTTCACTCTCCCTTAAATTTTTGGCTGTAATATTCTGTATCTTGAAAATTGTTATGCTTGTACTAAGCAGGAACATGAACAGAAAAAGGAGGAAGTCAAAGAATAAATTTCTCATATTGACGTTCCAAATCCAGAGTTCCAAAACCGACCTCAGGCAGATAAAAGTCACTATCGTAACTATGTTCCACATCACAAACCTCAGGAACTGCCTCTTCTTGTACCATCTGGAAAAAAGTAAGTAGTTAAGATAGAAGTAGATAATCAAAGCCGGAATAAGAGTCAGAAGCGGACTATGCATTTGGGGATGATCTCCAGGAAAAGACATAGTGCCATGCTGTGGCGGAACCGGTCCTTCTCTAAGGAACAGTGGGGCTATTATAAATACAAGCCAGAAGAGAATATGGATTACATATTCAAAATTTGCAGATTGTTTTTTTTCTCCTTTCATCAATTATCTCACTTAGCAAAAAATATTCCTAAATGAGATTTTGAGAAAAAATTAAAAATTTAACCATTTCTGATAGATGGCATCGTAGGTACCGTCGCTTTTAAGCAAGCCAAGTGTGGTCTGCCATTTATTTACCATTGCAACAGGTGTGTTTTTGGAAAAGGCGATATAATAATCCGATGACATAAGCGAAAAAGCCGGGACTACCTGATTATACTGATATCCAAGACCACCCAGAATATCAGGAAAAGTGACACCCGAACATACAAAAGCATCAATCTCTCCACGCATTAGTTTTTCTGCCATCACAGCAGGGTCACTTAAAGAGACAAGGTTAGTAAAACCAAGTCCTCTGAGATATTGGTCAGAAAACCAAGAACTTACTGTTCCGACTTTTGCTAAGGTTTTAGCCTGGGCAATAGAATTTATTGTAATTCCGGAACCGGCTTTTGTATAGAAATATGTCGTATTTGTACCTATTGGACCAACCCATTGAAAAAGGTTGGTTCTTATCTCTGTACGGTCCATTGTAAACAGGCAGACATTGGGATTATTAAGCGCTAATTCGTAACCATTGCTCCATGAAGATAGTTTTATGTCTGTATAAAGGTTGTTGCGCTTCATTATTTCACGTACGATATCTGTTCCGAAACCTGTAATCTCGCCCGAACTGTTCCGGAAAGATATTGGAGGATATTGTTCTGTATAAATTTGAAGGGTTCCGGGAAAATCAGATGAGTTAAGATATTTTTGAGAGAGTGTCCTTAATGTTCCATCCTCCTTGAGACGGTCAATCTCTCTTTGAAAATCTGCAACAATTCGGTCCGGTACCTTTTTGTTGAACGCAAAGTAGATAAGGTCCGTACGGATAGTAAGCTTTTGAGTGACATTATACAGTGATTTGTTTAACTGCTTCAAGGCAGCTTCAGCTGTAATTTTATCGGAGGGGAAGAGATCTATCTGCCCTTTTAACAGCTTGTCAAACGCATCTATATTATCTGAGCAATAAACCAGATTTGTAAAACCCTGCTGCTTAAGATACTGTTCTATTGCATAATCTTTAATGACACCTATCTTTCCAATACTCTTAGCATCATCAAGTGAGCTTAACTTTATCTGTGTCGGTGGTTTGGCATAAAAGAACCAGTCAATTGAGGCGAAAGGCCCGGCCCATTTAAATAAATCCTTTCTCTCTGAGTTCAGGATCGTAGAAAATAGAACTGCGTTGTCTGTACTTCCGGCTTGTGAATATGCCTCATTCCAAGGCAGGACCTTAACGTCAAAAGGTATGTTCAGGCTGATGCAAATTTCCCTTAGCAGATCAGGAGCTAATCCGGTAATTGCTGAATTTTCAGTGTAATTCAAGGGTTTGTAATTTTCAGTCAAAAACTTCAATTGATAAGGGTACTTGTCAATTGTCGTTTTGTTACATTGAGTAAATAGTACAAGCATGCCAGCGCATAAGATGAAAAACAGGTAGCCTTTTGAGAAAAATTTCATATTTAATAATATTTCAAAGAGTGTTATGGCTATAAAGTTAATTAAAATTGTGTAATTTTGACAATGGGACAGTCATAAACAGACATTTAAACCAATAACAATGAAAAACTTCATACACAAAGCCCTCACACTACCTTTTCTCCTGTTTTTCCCAATTTTCATTCATGCACAAATTCCCAAAATCACTTTTGCTCCGCAATGGATCCCGCAGGCGCAATTTGCCGGATACTATGTAGCTCAGGAGAAGGGTTTTTATAAGGAAGCAGGAATAGAGGTAGAGATTATTCATCCCAGTGCAAATATTCAGGCTACCGCTCTTCTTTCCACTGGTAAGGCAGATTTAATCTCGCTTTTTTTAATTACTGGCATGTCTGCAAAAAACCAGGGATTGGATATCGTAAACATTGGTCAGATTTCCCAACACTCTGCCATTCTTTTTGTTACAAAGAAATCCAGTGGAATTGACAAGCTGGAAAAGTTAAACGGAAAGAAAATAGGCATTTGGAAAAGCGGATTTGACGAGGTTCCAAAGGCACTTATGAAAGAGAAAAATTACAATGTGGAATGGGTTCCCATATTATCTACTGTAAACCTCTTTATGATGGACGGAATTGATGCAATGACAGTAATGTCGTACAACGAATACGATTATATAATAAATTGCGGTGTAAATGAAGATGAGCTGAATGTCTTTCCTCTTTCGGATTATGGATATGATGTACCTGAGGACGGGTTGTACTGTCTTAAACCTACGTACGAGAAGAGAAAAGCCGAGCTCCTTAAATTCCTTCAGGCAACCCTTAAAGGGTGGGATTATGCAGCTGACAACAAGTCTTATGCAATAGATATAGTGCTTGAGAGGATGAAACAGGCTCATATACCTGCTAATCGGGTTCATCAGGAGTGGATGCTGGATAAGGTTCTTGAGATGATAGTAACACCTAACCAGGGAGCAAAAAGAGGAGAGCTGCTGGAATCAGATTTTCTTAAAGCGGCCGGAATTCTGAATAACGGCACCCAGGGTAAATGGAAGTACACCTTAACGGAATTTTATAAACCACTGGATAAGTAATATACATTTAATCATATGTTTCTATGAAAAAAACAACCCTCTCATACCATATAATCCGGAATGTATTATTATTTTGTATTGGACTTTTTTTAGTTACTTTCTCTGTCTATTACTATTTCACACGCAATACAATCAAAGAAACAACAAGAGAGAACGCCATTTTCCTTGCAAACCACACAGTTAATCGTATTGAGCAGGTATTGACTCCTGCAGAAAAGATCCCGGAGATAGTTGCAAAGATGCTTGAATCGGCATTTCTGAGCAAGGACTCACTCATACCCTTCCTGAAATCGATGCTCAGTATCAACAAGAATGTATACGGGTCGATAATAGCTTATGAACCAGACTATTTTCCTGAACAAGGGATGTATTTTGCCCCCTATGTCTGCAGACAGGGAGATACAATCCACTCAAGTGTTCTGGGTGACAAGAATTACGAATACTTCTACATGGACTGGTACCAGATACCAAAGATGACAAATGCACCTTACTGGTCGGAGCCATACTTCGATGAGGGAGGAGGCAATGTGCTTATGACAACATATTCTGTCCCTTTTTATACTTACAAAGATGGTAAACGTACATTTTCAGGAATTGTAACAGTGGATATTTCACTGGAATGGCTCACTGAAATAATGTCGCAGGTTAAAATACTGAATTCAGGTTATGCTTTTCTACTATCGCGCAATGGTGTCATAATTGCTCACCCCAACAAAGATTATGTGATGAACCAGACTATTTTCACCATAGCTAAGGAGAATAACCAGCCGGCCATGCGAGAGACGGGACGGAACATGATCCAGGGGAAAAGCAATTTTGAATCAGCTGGCTTCAAAAGTAAGTGGAAATCAGGGAAATTATGGATTAATTATATGGCATTACCATCCAGCCATTGGTCAATAGGGGTTATATACCCCGATGATGAAATGTTTGCGTCGTTGCACAAGATCAATATCATTTTGCTTATCCTTATTCTGATAGGTTTGTCACTACTCTCTTTTGCAATCTATAAGATAGTTAACAACCTTACCTCGCCACTCAAACATTTTGCCGAATCCGCCAGACTGATAGCAGCAGGAAACTTCAATGTTCAGTTACCTGAAATAAAGACAGAAGATGAAATGAAAGAGCTTCACAGTTCGTTCTCGTATATGCAGAAGGAGTTGGGCGAATATATCGTAACCCTTAAAGATACAACAGCAGCAAAAGAAAAGATTGAGAGTGAACTGCGTATTGCCAAGGAGATCCAGATGTCCATGATCCCCCATATTTTCCCGCCTTTTCCTGACCTGCCGCAGATTGATGTGTTTGCAGTTTTGAAATCTGCAAAAGAGGTCGGAGGCGACCTGTACGACTTTTTCGTAATAGATGGAAACAAGTTCTGTTTTGCTATTGGCGATGTGTCGGGTAAAGGTGTCCCTGCATCGTTATTCATGGCAGTGACAAGAACACTTGTTCGATCAATATCTGACAAAGAGACCTCACCATCTGTAATTGTAGGTACTCTTAACAAATCTATCTCACAGAATAACGAATCAAGCATGTTTGTTACCTTCTTCCTGGGGGTGCTTGACCTCTCAAACGGAGTACTAAAATATACAAACGCCGGCCATAATCCTCCTGTGATTATCAAAAAGAACAAGGAGGCAGTAATGTTTGAAAAGACCAAATTCATACCTGTCGGACTTTTTGAAGATTTCGAATATGGTGAATCCTCATTACAACTGGAGAAGGGAGATAAGATTTTCCTCTACACAGATGGAGTAAGTGAAGCGGAAAATTCAGAAAACGAGCTATTTGGAGATGGAACAATAATGGAGATAATAAGTAAGAACACGACAGCTCCTCCACGTGAACTTATTAATAAAATGGAAGAGGGTATATCTGCTCATGTAAATGGATTTACCCAATCGGATGATATCACAATGATGACAATTGTCTACAATGGATAGTTTAACTGCCGACAAAGTATTACTGGTCAATAATAAAATAGAGGAGTTGACCAAGGTTGCCCTGTTTATGGAAGAGTTGGGCGAAGAGTGGGGTTTACCTGTCCCGCTTGTATTCTCACTTAATCTGGTTTTGGAGGAGGCTTTGACCAATACCATATCATACGGGTTTGACGATGATCAAGTACACATTATAGAGGTACAGTTTAAAAAAGCAGGAGCCCTGCTAACTATTACCATTACCGATGACGGACACGAATATGACCCTACTCAGAAGAGGGATCCTGACATATCTTTGCCAGCAGAGGAGAGGCCCATTGGTGGATTGGGAATCTTCCTTATAAAAAAGATAATGGATACGGTCCGGTACAAACGGGCAAATAACAGAAATAACTTAATTCTAACTAAAAATATCGAATCATGAATGTAAACGTTGTAACTTCAAATGACTACTCAATTATCTGTGTGGAGGGCAGAGTAGACACCACCAATGCAAACGAATTTGAAAAGGCAGTAATGGAGGTTGTTGAAAGCGGGACTAAAAGGATAATACTGGACTGTTCAGGGCTGAACTATATAAGCAGCTCAGGATTAAGAGTATTTCTTATTGTTCAGAAAAAGATGATGGCCGGTAAAGGGGAGTTCAGACTTTGTAGTCTTCAACCCGGAATTCAGGAAATTTTTGATATTTCCGGATTCACATCAATCTTTTCCATTTACCCCAACCAGGAGCTGGCATTAAAATGAAGAAGACATATTTGCATTTTCTGATAATATCTGTGGCCCTCATCTTGTTCGGTTGCAGCAATAAAGATGTAAGGATCACTGCCCTTTCAATGCTGGAAGGAGGAAAGACATTTGCCGTTCCAACCGGAACAGCAGCCGATCAGTTTGTATTACAAAGATTCCCAGATGCAAAACTTGAATACTACAACAGTGTTCTTGATTGTGCACTTGCAGTAAAGGGGGGCAAAGCCGATGCTGCCGTATACGACAAACCGGTTCTGCTGAACATTGCAGGAAAGAATGAGGGGCTGGCAGTACTTGAGGAGATGCTGGTAGGCGACAATTATGGCTTTGCTGTACAACAAAATGATACAGAACTGAAAGGAAAGATAGACGAAGTTCTGGAAGAGCTAAAGGCAAACGGCACGTATGAAGATATGAGCAAACGCTGGTTCCCCTCTAAGGGAGATCCTGCCCCGATGCCGGTAATAGAGCTTACAGGAGAGAACGGTGTTTTACGATTTGGAACTGCTGCTGTAACAGAGCCCATGTCATTTGTGGATGGCAACAGAAACATTGTGGGATTCGATATAGAATTTGCCTCATACGTAGCTAAAAAACTTGGCAAGCGTCTTGAAATCACGAACATGGAATTCGGGGCTATGCTCCCGGCACTCATTTCCGGAAAGGTGGATATGATTGGCGCCGGTCTCTCCATAACAGAGGAGAGAGCAAAAAGCGTACTGTTCTCTAAAAGCTACTATCTGAGCGGTCTTGCTGCAATTGTAAAGACCGACGGGGTGCCGGAAGAAGAGAAAGAGGGACTGAACCTTTCGTCTATAGATGACATCAGGAACAAGCGTATAGGGGTACTGCTGGGATCTGTTCACGATGCTTATGCTACTAAGAATTATCCTGATGCAACAATAATGCAATATCAGAGTATTTCCGACTTACTTCTGGCTATTAATACGGGTAAGATAGAGGCAGCATTTTTTGACCATTCGGCACTGAATGATATTTTGAGTAAAAATAAAGACCTGGATATTTTAGCTGCCAATGTGTTTTCAGTTCCTATCGGCGCAGGTTTCAATAAAGAAAACAGTGAGCTTCGTGAAAAATTCAACTCATTCTTGAAGGAGATTAAGGTCAATGGTATATATAATGAGATGGTTAAAAGATGGATCGATAACACCACACCTGAGATACCTGAAATGCCTGAAATAAAAAGCGTGAAAACAAACGGTACACTCAAAGTGGGGATTGTCAGCGATCTGGGACTACCATTTACAATTACAAGAGAAGGAAACCTTTCCGGTTTTGACATTGAGCTGTCAAAGCGTTTCGCATTATATACATCCAGAGAGTTTGTACCTGTGGACCTTCCTTTCGGAAGTATGCTGGCCTCACTCTCCACAAACAAGATAGATATGGTAACCTGTTCTCTCATGATTTCAGAAGAGAGAAAAAAACAGATCGATTTTTCGGACCCCTACTATGAATCAGGAGTAAGTGTAATTGCGAAGAAAAACAATATTGCCGGCAGTTCGGCAGGTAAGCTTACGAAACTTGATGATCTTGCAGAAAAAAAGATAGGAATATTTTCAGGTACCGTTCATGACGCCTATCTGGCAAAAAAATATCCAAAGGCATCTATCTGCAGGTTTGAAAGCACAGCAGATCTCATATTATCGGTATCAACCGGAAAGACAGATGCAGCAATGCTTGATTTGATAACTGCCCGGATACTTCTGAAAAGAAACAATGAGCTGGCAATTTTATGCGACGACGCTCTTGACACTCCTCTTGGCGTAGGCTTTAACAAAAAGAACCATGCCCTAAGGGACGAATTCAATGGCTTCCTTAAGGAGATAAGGGCAGATGGAACCTATGACGCCATGCATAAGAGATGGCTCGTGGACGACCCGGAAAAAGCGGTAATGCCCCCGTTCAACAACCCATCGTCAGATAAAAAACTTGTAGTAGCGGTGTCTGTGGAGGATCTTCCCTATGTTGCATTCATGAACGGTTCTTACGTAGGGTTAGACATTGAGATGATAAGATTGTTTGCTGAGCGAAGGAACTATAATCTGGAAATCATAACAATGGAGTTTCCTTCACTTATAGCTGCACTTGCAGCCGGTAAGGCAGATATGATTACTGACGGAATTTCTATAAGTAAGGAGAGAGCAGAACAGATCGATTTCTCTGACAGTTATGCCGATTTTAAAACAGCTGTTGTTGTACCAAAAACTAGTATGGCAAAATATGCCGGTGAGCAGAAAAAAGTCTCTAAACTGTCGTTCTGGAAAAAAATATCAAACAGCTTTTATAATAATATCATAAGAGAGCAGAGGTATCTTCTTATAATAGAAGGATTGAAGATTACAGTTTTCATCTCAATCTTTGCTGCATTGGTAGGCACCATCTTGGGTGGTCTTGTCTGCTTTATGCGTATGTCAAAGAAAAAGGCCCTCTCTGCATTTGCAAGGCTTTACATCTCAATCTTAAGAGGAACACCTGTGCTGGTGTTGTTAATGATAATTTACTACATTGTCTTTGCATCGGTAAACATAAATCCTGTACTGGTAGCGATTTTTGCATTCGGACTAAACTTTGCGGCCTATGTGTCAGAAATGTTCAGAACATCAATAGATAGTGTAGACAATGGACAGAAGGAGGCTGGAATTGCAGGAGGTTTCACTAAGGTCCAGACATTTGTTTATATAATCATGCCTCAGGCTTTGAGGCACGTTCTGCCGGTTTACAAAGGGGAATTTGTGTCGCTGGTAAAGATGACTTCTATAGTTGGTTACATTGCTGTACAAGATCTTACAAAAGCAAGTGACATTATCCGCAGCCGTACATTCGATGCCTTTTTCCCTCTTATTATGGCTGCAGTCATTTATCTGGTGATTGCCTGGCTACTGACATGGGCGTTGGACTATGTCGAAATATCAGTTGACCCTAAAAGAAAAACAATTAAAAGAGCAGAGGAGGTAAACCAATGATAAGCATAAGAAACCTTTCTAAACATTTTGGGGACCTTGTCGTTCTGAAAGATATTAGTACCGATATAAAAAAGGGAGAGGTAATTTCAATAATAGGCCCTTCCGGTACAGGAAAAAGTACTTTCCTGCGCTGTCTGAACCTTCTTGAAACCCCAACCGGCGGAGAGATATTAATTGACGGTATACCATTACTGGATAAGAGGTCGGATGTTCCTAAGATCCGGCAGAAAATGGGAATGGTTTTTCAATCCTTTAACCTCTACTCTCATCTTACAATACTGGAAAATCTTACAATAGGTCCTGTTAAATTATTAAAAAAGGGTCGTGATGAGACCAATAAAAAGGCACTCGAGTTATTAAAACTTGTAGGACTTGCAGAAAAGGCATATAACTTCCCCGACGAACTATCCGGCGGACAGAAGCAAAGGGTGGCCATTGCCCGTTGTATGGCAATGGAACCTGAAATCCTGCTGTTTGACGAACCAACCTCTGCACTTGACCCCACAATGGTGAGTGAGGTTCTCTCTGTTATCCGCAGGCTTGTAAGAGAGGGTATGACCATGGTGATAGTGACTCACGAAATGGAGTTTGCCCGTAATATCTCAAGTCGGATATTTTATATGGATCAAGGAATAATATACGAAGAGGGAACGCCTGAACAGATCTTCGAAAATCCACAAAAGGAGAGGACCAAAGCCTTCATCCACCGGATTCGAAGCTTGACTCACCATATATCCAGCAAGGATTACGATCTGTATGCTCTGCAGGGAGAGGTTGAGATATTTTGCGAAAAACACATGCTGTCAAAGAAAGAGAGTGATTATCTTGCACTTATAACAGAGGAGGTATTATGTCTGCAATCAGATTTCTCAGATATAGATTTAAGCCTCTCTTATTCCGAAAAGGATGGTACACTGGAGTTTGTGTGTGCTAGTAAAGGTGCTCCTCTCAATCCTCTTGAAGAGGGAGTGGCGGACGATGATATAGGGCTGAGGCTGATAAAGAGCAGATGTAAAAGTGTCGGATATAAATATGAAAACGGCAGAAACATACTAATGTTGACGGTCAAGGGAGAGTAGAAATTTCCGGTTTCGTCGGGAAAATGCGGTTTCTTACAGATTTCCGGCAGTTATACGACAGATTTCTGTTGCCTTGCCCCTAATTAGAGAATACTTTTGCGGCATATAACAAAAACAAAAATTTATTATGCATGTAATCAACAAAGGGAGCAGCCCCCTTCACGGCAGACTTAACATAGTCGTAGTTGCTGCAATTTTCATATTTGCCGGTTTCCTGTTCCTTGGCAAGAATCTTGGATTTATCGAACCCTATCTTCTGCGGATATTCATATCATGGCAGATGCTGCTGATAGTAATAGGACTTGTTTCTCTCTCTAAAGGACAGTCATCGGGAGGTCTTATACTTATAGGAGTAGGTTCTTTCTTCCTTATACCACGCCTTATAGGAGTCGGACCCGAATGGCTAGGTACATACTGGCCTCTGGTTTTTGTACTCGTGGGTGTACTGCTTCTTGTCAAACTCTTTCGCCCGGACAGGTTTCCATACAGAAGGGACCGGTTCACTCAGGAGACCACTTATACTACCGATAAGGGATTTGTAAACTCAGTCTGCACTTTTGGATCAGTAAAACAGATTGTACTCGATCCTGTGTTCAAAGGAGCAAAAATTCAAAACACATTTGGCGGAACCATTCTGGACCTGCGTCATACAGTTCTGGAGGCAGAAAAGACATATATAGATCTTGAGTGTACTTTTGGTGGTGTAGAGATCTATGTTCCGGGTAGTTGGACAGTAGACGTAAATGTGCAGCATATGGCCGGTGGAAGTGACGACAAACGTTACAGGATGAGGGAAAATTCCGACACTGAACACAGACTGGTAATACGCGGAAACGTAACATTCGGAGGATTAGAAATCAAGAGCTAAAAATGAGTCCGCATCCATTAACAGAGTCGTTTATCAAAAAGTCAACCGGGACAGCTCTGGCAATTTTTGCCGCAGCTGTTCTCTGGTTGCTTTTGACTTTGTACGGGAATTTTAATGCTATAAACACACTGGTTGCATCCGTTGCCTATGTTTTTCTGCTGTCACTTGCCGGATATCTGTACTGGTATATAATAGATTATCTCCCTACATTTGTTATAAGAGTCTTAATGGCCGTGGTCGTTCAGCTTTTATGTATTGCCGGCACATTTGCAGCGATAATGATTCTGGAGACAGGCGAACTGGAAGTGGCGGTCGCAATATTCCCGTTATGCTTTGTTTACGGCCTTCTGTGCCTCATAATCCTTAACCAATGGTACTATTCAGTAAAGGATCGGTTGCAGATTCAACAGATTGAGGAGAATTGCAGGAAGGATGGGCCGGATACAGAGAGGGGAGAGGTAATAGACAGAATAACAGTAAAGGAGGGGACGCAGATTCATATTGTTCGTCTGGACGAACTGCTATATCTGCAGGCTTATGGTGACTATGTGATGTTGTTCACAGACAAGGGAAAGTATATAAAAGAGCAGACCATGAAGTACTTCGAGATGCACCTCCCTCTTACATTCGTCCGCATTCACCGCTCATGCATAGTAAATACCGAAAAGATAACACGAGTGGAACTTTTCGGTAAGGAGAGCTACAATGTCTACCTGAAAAACGGCACCAGTGTACGGGCAAGCACAACCGGATACAAACTGCTCAAAGAAAAGCTTCTCCTTTAAAACGAGGTGAGATTTTGCGTGGCACGATAAGTGGTATCAATCTTATATTCAGAGCAGTATTAAATTAAATAGATTAAATATATTTGGTTAAGATGGTTATTTATAGTAATATACCACTTATTGTGCCACTAATTCCGCATGGGATATGTGGCGATTATATATAAAAAAAGAGACTGCCTTTTAGACAGTCTCTTTTTAGATACTTAAGAATTCTTGCTTACTTAGAACTGGACCATGGCCTTTTCTCAGTCTCAAGCCCCCAGTGTGGGTTTCTTAATATGACATCGTTCTGGATAGGCATTCTGAAATAGTCGGAATTCACATTTGCAGTATAAGGTGTTCCATTGACAATATGAGTTATTGACTCTTTTGCCCAAGGTTTTCCCTTTTCAAGAACAAGTCTCTT